>DATEKX010000432.1:0-6741 GCA_035277165.1 Blastocatellia bacterium
TAGCGGCTTCCCTTCCATCCGCGCCATTCGGGCGCGTGATCGTCAACGAAATTGCTTGATCGCGTGCGCAATTTGAGCGGCTCATCTGCTGGAAGCGATGGCCGAACGACATCGGCTTGCGGCAAGGGTGTAGAAACGCGATCCGGTTCGCTTGTTTGCGATTCGATCACTTCGCGCGTCGTTGATTCTTCGAGTGTTGCCGATTCAGACTGTCCGCTCTCGCCGCTTCCATCTCGAACAAGTGGCGAGGTCGTCAATTCGCCTTGTTGCCAGGAAGCTATAATATTGTGCACTTCGCTCATGGATTCGCTCGCCGCATCAGAAGCGACAGGAGTTGATTCCGATGAAACAGTTTCGTTTTCGGCAACAGGTTGATCGGTTGATGGTTGATCCTGCGCGCTCTCAATCGCAGGCAAAGATGATTCGACAGGCAAAGCTTCGACGTTCTGGGCAGGAACCGTTGCCGGAGGCTCTACGATGGGCGGCGGTTCGCTTTGCGCCGTCTGAGCTTGCATGTCTTCAATCAACGCGACGAGGGCTTTGACTAAGTAGGGGTCGCACTCGACTCCCGCGGATGCTTTAAGGGTATCAATCGCCTGTTCGTGGCTGAGCGCCGCGCGATACGGGCGATCAGCAATCAGCGCCGAGTAGAGTTCGACCGCGCGCAGCAATCGCGCGCCGATTGGAATGTCTTCAAACGAAAGCTGATCTGGATAGCCAGTCCCGTTCCACCATTCGTGATGCCAGCGAACCAGCAATTGCGCGTGGCGCATCGCGTCGCGTTTAGCCATCTGTTGTTCGCCTATGATGGGATGCCGCCACAAATCCATGCGTTCTTCAAAACTGAGCGGGCCGGGCGCTGCTTGATAGGCGGGCGTCATCGCGTGAAGTCCGATGTCGTGCAGGAATGCAGCTTCGGCGACAGCGTGGATGTCGGACTGCGTGAGTCCGAGCCTGCGAGCGAGATGCGTAGCCAGGTCAGCCATCAATCTCGAATGCGGGCCGGAATAATTCTTGAAGTTGTCTATGCGGTCAGCGAGTCTGGTGATTGCTTCTTCGCGCGCCTTACCCTTAGCCGTCTCCACGCTTCCTCCCGAAAGCTGTAGGTTACAGGCTGCGCGCTCGCGCGTCAAGAAAGCGCGATTTCCGAGCGCAACAGAGTGAAGAGATCGGATCAGGCGGCAAGTTCAGCGGTTTTGGCTTCATAATGGCGATTGCCGAAGCAGGGCTCGCACCAGCCATAGAGGATTTTATCAACGAGGTGATACGCAACCGTATCCTGCTCGGCTACCAACTCATGACAATCTTTGCATTCCCACGTGCGACCATTACTATTTTTTATTTGTTCGAATACCACAAATTTTTTCCCTTCAATAAAATTCTCTAAATCAATAGAGCGATCAATTCATCGTTTGATACGTCAAACGCCACTTGCTCAAACGCTACTTGCCCGCGCCGGTTCCATAATCGCGAGCATTGGATTCCGCGAGCGAGCCGTCAGGTTGCAATAAGCAGTCAATTAATCAGGCGGGGCGTTTCATCCGGGCCTGCCTCAAGCGATTCTTCTTCGATTGACCAGACCTCGAACAATTCGCGCGGGACTTCCGTGATGAACCGCGAAGGTTTTTGAATCACCGTCTGCCTCATATAATCGGTCACTACCAGAGGATAACAAACATACAACTCATCTTTCGCGCGCGTCACGGCAACGTAAAACAATCGACGCTCTTCTTCTTCGCTCTCAGGGTCGCGCAACGAACGCGCCGACGGAAACTTTCCATCTGCCGCCCAGATCAAAAAGACGATGCGCCATTCAAGCCCCTTAGCTTGATGTATCGAACTCAAGACGAGTTTTTCGTCTTCGTCGCCGCCCGAAATCACGTCTTCGCCCGTCGTGCCCTGCGGCGCGCCGAATCGCTCTGTGTTGACGAGCGCAAGCTCTGATAAAAACTCCTGCGTAGAGTCGAATCGCGTGGCATAGTTCGACAACTGGCGCAAATCTTCTGCGCGCAGGTCTGAGTTTTCATAAGTGTTTTCCAGATGCTCTTCGTAGCCGTTCGCGAGTATCAACGCAATTTGCGCCGCCGGGCGATCAATGTTTTCAGGGCTGATCAGTTGTTCGATCAGCTTCACAAATTCCTGCCAGCCATCGCCAGCGCGAGGCCGCGCGTCAAAGTCCGCTCGTCTGATCAACGCCAGCGGCTCAGGCGTATACGCTATGCGCTCCCAGATACGATTGGCCGTCGCGTTTCCGACTTTTGGAATGAGCTTCAAGACGCGTTTCCACGCAAGCTCGTCGTGCGGATTAACTATGATGCGCAGGTAAGAAATGACATCCTTGATGTGCGCCTGCTCGAAAAAACGCACGCCCGAACGTATCACGTAAGGGATGTCCCTGCGCACAAGTTCGAGTTGCAATTCAAGCGCGTGCCAGTGGCTTCGATACAAAACGGCGATGTCTGAAAGCTGCGCGCCTTCTTCGCGCAGTTCCAGTATGCGGCCCGCGACGAAAGCGGCCTGCTGGTCGCCGTCGCTCGTCGGCACAAGCGCGGGCGACTGGCCTGCCGATTCGCGAACAGCGTGCAGGTTCTTTGGAAACTGCTTTCTGTTATTGCTGATTGCCGCGTTCGCAAGAAAAACGATTTCAGGCCGCGAGCGATAGTTGGTTTCGAGACGAAATTCCTGCGCGTCCGCATATCGCTCTTTGAAAGTGTAGATGTTTGCGAAATGCGCGCCGCGCCATCCGAAAATTGACTGCGCATCGTCGCCTACGACCATCACGTTGCGATGGCGCACGGCGAGCAGGTCAACTATCTCAGCTTGAATTTTGTTCGTGTCCTGATACTCGTCCACCAGTATGTGCTCGAAGTTGTTTGCCCAGAAATCGCCTATCTCAGGCTTTTCCGAAAGCATCCGTTTCCAGTTAATCAACAGGTCGTCGTAATCCATCGCGTTGCGTTCGAGCTTGCGCGCCTGATAGATGCGATCAACGCGTTCTATCTGTGTAGCGAGCGGCTCGAAATGCGGATAGTTTTGAACTATCGTTTCGCGCAACATCTGATCGCGATTGTTTGCAAAGCTGATGATGTCGCCAACGACTTCGGCTTTCGGAAAACGGCGAGCTTTCGTGTCTATGCCTGCTTCCTGAATCGAAGCGTCTATGAGGTCTTTCGCGTCTTCGGCATCTAGTATGGTGAAATTCTGCCCGTAGCCGATTGATTCGGCGTGGCGGCGCAGCAGGCGATTGGCGATTGAGTGAAACGTTCCGCCCCAAACTTTTCGCACGTCCGTCTGCATCAATCCTTCGACGCGATGTAGCATCTCGCGCGCGGCTTTGTTGGTGAAGGTCACAAGCAATATGCGCGCGGGCGCGACTCCCAGTTCGATCAATCGCGCGACGCGATAAGTCACGGCGCGAGTCTTGCCCGACCCCGCGCCTGCTATGACAAGCATAGGGCCGCTGCCCGCTGTTACCACATCGTACTGCTCCGCGTTGAGGTCAGCTTTGTAATTGACCAGAAAACGGCGCGGCACATCGCGTTTTATGACGTATCGCTTCGACATAAGATCAACGACTGGATTATAAAGCATCGGGGCGTGGTGAGTCTCTCATTCTGAAACCGTTTGAAACAATTATTTGAACAACATAAATTATTTTTCGTTTTCTTCTTCCGGCCTGCTATAGGAATTTGTTAGGATATGTAGCTTGTAGGAGAAACGATGCTAGAGATAAAAACCGTACCGCAACCAACTTTGCCCAAACAATCACCATCAACTTTTGCAACGGCAGCCAAGCCTGCGCCCAGCCAAAAAGTCATAGCCGAAAAAGTCGAGTCAGCGTATGTCGAAGACCTCAGTGGCACTTTTTCACCAAAAACGATCCCTTTCATATTGATGCATATCGCATGCTTCACCGTCATTTTCGTAGGCGTCAGCCTTCCCGCGGTGCTGTTATGCTTAGGGCTTTACGCCATACGCATGTTCGGATTGACCGCCGGGTATCATCGCTATTTTTCCCATCGCACTTTCAAGACGAGCCGCTTTGTTCAATTCCTGTTCGCCCTGCTCGGCACGATGGCCGTTCAGAAAGGCCCGCTGTGGTGGGCTGCGCATCATCGCCGTCATCACAAATACACAGATCAGGAAGGCGATGTTCATTCGCCTGTTAAAGACGGGTTCTGGTGGTCGCACATCGGATGGGTCGTCAGCCGCAGATTCGACGCTACGGATTGGAACGCGATCAAAGATTTCGCGCGCTTTCGCGAATTGAGATGGCTCAACACTTATCACGTCATTCCGGGCATCGCTCTGGCAGTCGCTTGTTTCTTTGGCGGCGTCCTGTTTGGTGAAAGCGGATGGCAATGGCTGGTGTGGGGATTCGTCATCAGCACTGTGCTGCTTTATCACGGAACGTTCACTGTGAATTCGCTCGCGCATATGTGGGGCAGCCGACGTTACAAGACGACCGACGACAGTCGTAATAATTTCTGGATCGCGCTTTGGACAGGCGGCGAAGGCTGGCACAACAACCATCATCATTACATGGCATCTGTGAAGCAGGGCTTCTTCTGGTGGGAAGTTGATTTCAGCTATTACACATTGCGCGTGATGTCATGGTTTCGATTAGTCTGGGATTTACGCATGCCTCCCGAGCATCTTCTCGCTCCGGCAGAAAACAGTTAAGTCTATCCTTCAAACTCCAACTCTAACTTTTGCAGGTGGCGTAGCAACTTTACGCCACCTGCTACTGTTTTCATTTTGGGATGACGCTGAAAAGTTTCTCTGCAAGGGCCGAGTCGAGAGGCTTCAGAATCTCGTACTCTTTAAGCGCCTGTTCTTTGTCTTTGAGGTAAACATACCCTAAGCCCAGATTGAAATGGGCTTCGGCAGAATCAGGCTTGAACCCGATTGCCTGCTTGAAAGCTGCCACTGCTTCTTGAGCCCGGTCGAGGTGCATGTAAGAAACGCCCATGTTGAAATACGCCCTGTCGGAAGATGGTTTGAACCGAAGGGCCTCTTTATATGCGTCTACCGCTTCTTGATAGCGGCCAAGTTCGTTATAAGCGAAACCCATGCCTATGTACGTCTCGACATTGTTCGGTTTGATGCGAATCGCTTGCTTATACGAATCTATCGCATCCTGAAAGCGCCCGAGTTCCGAATAAGCCAACCCCAAATCATGATGCGCTTCGCCGTAGTTCGGATTTATGCGCGTCGCTTGCTTGAGTTCATCTACCTCTTGCTGCCGATTGCCAAGCTTGCCATACATCAAGGCTAGATCGTGATGAGTCGGCGCATCATTCGGGCGAATACGAATTGCGCGCTTGAAAGCCTCTATCGCTTCATTCGTTTGGTTGAGCTTACCGTGCGCCAGACCCAGATTATAATAAGCTTCGGCGTATTCGGAATTCATCGCGACCGATTGCTTATAAGCCGTCAAAGCTTCCTGATTACGACCGAGATTGCTATAAGCTACACCCAGATTGTTATAGGTGAATGAATCAGCAGTCTTAAATTGTACGGCTTGATTGAAAGCGTCGATCGCATCTTGATACCGGTTCAGATTGGCGTATGCGAGGCCGATGCCGTTGTAAGCTTTCGCAATGTCGGGCTTGACTGCCAGCGCCTGCTTGAAAGTTTCGATTGCCTGCGGCCAAGCCGCGAGCTTTCCATAAGCATCGCCGAGATTATAGATCGAATCCGCATAGCCGGGTTTGATGCGAATTGCTTCTTTGAATGATTCAATCGCCTGTTCATATCGGTTCAACTCGCCGTAGACAAGGCCAAGATTATTGAACGCTTCGGCAAATCCCGGCTTCAACTGCGAAGCCGTGCTGTATACGCCAACCGCCTCTTGATACCGCTTAAGCTTCAGGTAAACGTTGCCGAGGTTATAGTACGCTTCGGCAAAATCCGGCTTGATCTGAGTCGCTTGATTGTAAGCGGCTATGGCTTCTGCGTCATTGCCCAGTTTGGAATAAATATTGCCCAGATTACTGTAAGCATCGGCAAAATTCGGGCTGATTTGAATCGCCTTCTTATAGGCTTCGACAGCCGCTTGCCATTGTTCTTTGTTGCCAAGCTCTATGCCGAGATTATATTGTTTGGCCGCGCTGTCTTTTATCTTGCTCTCTTTTACCTTGTTCTTCTGAGCAAAAGACGGACAGGTAAATGCCACCAGAAAAATAACGCACAAAGTTACATCGAGTTTAAAACGTGAATTCACCCATTACTCCCAACTACAAACCGAGATCGTTTGGTTATGACCGACTCTGTATTATATCAATTAACGTTTAGTAATTACTCTAGCCCTAGCTCCGTAGGAGCGACCTCTAAATCAGCAGGTCGCTCCTACGGAGCTACGGAAACATCGTTTCTAACGGTTCTATAGACAGGTCGCCCCTACGGGGCTGAATAGCCACAAGGTTGACCCATTTTAATCGAGCGCTTCTTGCGCAAGCATCGCAGCCCCGATCACTCCCGCATCGTCGCCGAGCTCTGCGCGGACTATCTTCAAATCCTTAGTGGCAAAATCTACGGCTACACGCCTGGTCGAGCGATCTATTCTCTCGATGAAATCATCCGTCATTGCTTCGATGACTCCGCCGCCGAGCACGACTATCTCCGGCGCGAGCACGTTCACCAGACTTCCGACCCCGATGCCTATGAACTTCGCCGCGCGATGAAGCGTCTTTATCACAAGCTCGTCGCCCGCGTCGTAAGCTTTTCTGAGATCATTGC
>DATEKX010000433.1:0-4167 GCA_035277165.1 Blastocatellia bacterium
TTTAGAGGTAGTCCGCGCGTCTTCGATTTATGAAACGGAACCTGTCGGCTATCACGATCAACCATGGTTTTTGAATCAAGTGATCGAAGCGAATGCGTTGGACTGGCAAATACTTTCTTTGCTCAAAGCTCTGCAGAACATAGAGCGCGAGATGGGACGCACCCGCACAATCCCAAACGGGCCGCGCGTGATTGATATTGATATATTACTTGATGACGATTACGTTGGCTTTTTCACCAACACATGGTCTGCCGAAGATAACCCTCAGATCGCGTATGCAAGCGGTGTAATTCTAGAGCTTCCACACCCGCGCCTTCACCTGCGACGATTCGTGCTTGCGCCGTTGTGCGAGATAGCTCCTGACCTGATGCATCCTCAGTTGAAAAAGAGTTGCAGTGAATTGCTTGCCGAGTTGGATGATCCTTCAATAGTTCGCATTTATCAAAGTCGCGTCTAATCATCTGTGACAGTTTCGGCCAGCATGCGCTTTGCGTCTTCGTAGAACTGCAATTGGTACAGTTGCCAGTAAAGGCCGCGCTGCGCGAGCAAATCCTGATGCGCGCCCATTTCGCGTATCTCGCCCTTGTGCATCACGATGATCTTATCAACCGACTGAATTGTGGAAAGGCGATGAGCAACCACCAATGACGTGCGGCCTTCCATCAATCGCTCTACGGCATCGCGGATTAAAATTTCCGTTTCCGTATCAATCGAACTTGTGGCTTCATCCAGTATGAGCACGGGCGGGTCGTATGCCAGCGCGCGGGCGAAGCTTATCAACTGTTTCTGCCCGACCGAAAGCCCCGCCCCGCGCTCGCGCAATTCGGTGTTGTATTTTTCGGGCAGCCTTTGTATGAAATCATCCGCGTGGACTTCGCGCGCGGCCTGCTGCAACTGATCGTCTGTAACGCGAGTGTTGCCGAGCCTTATGTTGGTGGCGATGTCGCCCGAAAATAGAAACACATCTTGCAGGACTATAGAAAAGTTCGCGCGCAACTCTTGCAAATCCATCTCGCGCACGTCAACGCCATCAAGCAGAATCTGCCCGCGCTGCACGTCATAAAATCTCAGCAGCAGACTGGTGATCGTGGTCTTGCCTGCTCCGGTGTGCCCGACGAATGCGACGCGCTCGCCCGGCTCGACCGTAAAAGAGACATCTTTCAAAATCCAATCGTCTTCTTTGTAAGCGAACCACACATTGCGAAACTCGATTCGCCCGCGAGCGCGGCCAACCGGAACGACCTTTTCAGGAGATTTGATCGTGACGGGTTCATCCAGCAGCCTGAATATTCGCTCGGACGAAGCCATAGCCGATTGTAGTATGTTGTACTTTTCGCTGATGTCTGAAATCGGCTCGTAGAAAGATCGCGCCAGTTGAATGAAGGCCACCAGCGTGCCGATTGTAGCGACTCCGCGAATCACCTGCCCGCCGCCGTACCAGATTATCAGCGCGATGCCGACGCTTCCGATTATTTCGACCGCAGGGTAAAAGATCGCGTAGTAATAGATCGTATCAATGTTCGCTTTGCGATGCGCGCCGTTTATCTCGTCGAATTTGCGCATCTCTTTCTCTTCGCGGTTGAACAACTGCACAACGGGCATTCCGGTGATGTGTTCTTGCAGGAAAGCATTGATGCGCGCAATGCGGACTCGGACGGAGCGGAACGACGAACGCGCGCCGAGCCGGAACCATATAGTCAACGCAACCAGAAACGGCAGTATCGCAAAAGAGACGAGCGCCAGTTGCCAATTGACCTGGAACATGAATATGACGATGTAGAAGATCATCGCCACGTCGCCAAAGATGGCTATCACGCCTGCCGTGAACATCTCGTTGAGCGCGTCAACATCGGTCGTGAGCCGCGTCATCAAGCGGCCAACGGGATTGTGATCATAAAACTGCACAGAGAGTTTTTGCAGGTGCGCGAAAATTTCTTCGCGCAGGTCGTACATTATGTACTGCCCCATGGTCTGCATCACGATTGCCTGCGCGTACTGCACGGCGAACGCCGCAATGTTCGCAAACAGAAAAATTATCGCGATGTACAGGATTCCACCTGCCGGGTTTGCGCTCTCGCCGAACCATTTGGTCGTGTCAAAGCCCAGAAAGCTTGCCGATTTTACGAGCGTGAGCGCAAAACCTGTGATGTTCGACGTGTCGCGTTTGGGGTCGAGGAAAAGATCAATCGCGGCTTTCGTGAGCGGAGGCCCCGCAAGCACAAGCGGCGCGCTCAAGATTGTAAGCACGAGTGACCAGAGCGCGTGCCACTTGTACGGCCACAGGTAAGCGAGCAGCCGCCGCATCAAGCGCGAGTCGTATGCTTTGCCTAATACCTCTTCTTCGTGGTGTGATTCTGCCATCTTCGTGTTACATCAACTAGCTTGCGGCCAGTTCTTCTTCGAGAAGCTGCTTCTCGTACAATACCGCGTACAACCCGCCGCGCGCGATCAATTCATCGTGCGTGCCGCGTTCGGCTATGCGACCGTCTTCGAGCACGACTATCAAATCGGCGTCCTTAACAGTCGAAACGCGATGCGAAACGATCAGGCTCGTGCGACCGCGCATGATGCGCCGCAGGTGCGCGAGTATCTTTTCTTCGGTGTAGGTGTCAACAGCCGACAGCGCATCATCCAGAATCAGAATCTTCGGCCTTCGTATCAACGCGCGCGCAATGGCAGTGCGCTGCTTCTGCCCGCCTGAAAGCGTGATGCCGCGCTCGCCCACCATCGTCTCGAATCCTTCAGGAAATTCCAGAATATCCTCTGCTATGCCTGCCTCGACTGCGGCCTGATTGATCTCTTCGGGCGTAGCTCGCTCGACGCCGAACGCGATATTTTCGGCTATGGTTTCGCTGAATAGAAAAGTTTCCTGCGGCACGTAGCCTATCGAAGAGCGAAGCGCTCCAAGCGGTATCTCGCGAATCGGGCGACCGTCTATAAGCACCTCGCCGGGCTCCGCATCAAGCAAGCGCGTGACTAAATTCATCAATGTTGATTTGCCTGACCCGACCGCTCCCACAAACGCAACGGTCTGGCCCGGATTGATGCGCAGATTGATGTTTTCAAGCGATGGCGTGGCGGCTTCAGAATATGTAAAGGTGAGGTTGCGAAACTCGATTTCGCCTGCAATCTCTCTTATATCGCGCGTCTCATCAGTGTCGCGTATCACAGGCTCCGTAGACATTATCTGGTTCATGCGTTTCATCGAAGCCATGCCGCGCTGGAATATATTTATCACCCAACCGAGCGCTATCATCGGCCACACCAGATAACCCAGATACAGATTGAACTGCACGAACTCGCCGATGGTGATTCCTGTGCCCGCCGCTAGATTCTCGCGGATGACAAGGATGCCGCCATACCAGAGGACTGCGATAAAACCCAGAGCGATGAAGAACTGCAATATCGGGTGAAAGATTCCCGAAAGTCGAATGAGCTTCATGTTGCGATTAACGAATTCGCGATTCACCTGACGGAAGCTCTCCATTTCGGCTTGCTCTTGCGTGTAGGCGCGAATCACGCGCACACCTGCTAATGCTTCTTGCGCACGATTCGACACAGCGCCGAAATAGTCTTGCACCTGCTCGAAGCGGTCATGTATGCGCCTCGAAAAATAATGCGTGGCCGATGCGACCAGAGGCATCGACAGAAACGCCAGCAGCGTCAATCGCCAATTGACGCTGATCATCAACGGCACCAGCAGCGTCATTGCAAAGACCGTGTTCATCGAATACATCAGCGCGGGACCGGCTACCATGCGCACTGCTGAAAGATCGTTCGTCGCGCGCGCCATCAAATCGCCTGTCCGGTGCGTTTGATAAAACTCGAACGGCAGTCTCTGCAGGTGAGCGTAGAAGTCGTTGCGAAGATCGTATTCAATGTGGCGCGACATATTGATGAGCAACCGTCGCTGCGTGAATAGAAAAATGCCTTGCAGCAGCGTCGAAAGCAAGATCAATCCGCCATATCTCAGCAGGTCTGCCTGTTCGGCTACTGCGCTCAATTTGTCCGTCGCACGGCCCACGAAGTGAGGCATGAAAAAAATCTTGAAGACGTTCGTCATAAGAACGCAAAACACGCCCAAGATCAGCGTGCGCTTGTAAGGAGCGAAATAACTTACGAGTTTTTGAAACGGAGTCATGTCAGTTAAAAACCTGCCGAATAAAA
>DATEKX010000434.1:0-3024 GCA_035277165.1 Blastocatellia bacterium
TTTGCTCTCTTCGAGCAACCGCTCCTGGAGCTTGAGCGTGCGCGCGTAATTCTTCTTCAACTCGGTTATCGCTTCCAGCGTCGCGTTCAAATATTCTTCGATGCGCTCTTCTGTAATCGGCTCCTGCTCGCTGAAAGTGACCAGTTCTTTAATGTGCATCTCTCCGTTTCGCAATCGCTCGCCGATTTCGATCAGGTCTTCGATGCAAACAGGAGATCGTGATATTGCTTTCATCGCCCGCTGGCGACCGCGCTCGATGCGGCGCGCGATGGACACTTCTCCGTCGCGAGTCAAAAGCGGGACGATGGCCATCTCGCGCAGGTACAACCTGACGGGGTCATTCGTTTTATCGAGCGTGCCGGGCGTCAGATCAAGATCCAGTTCTTCTTCAGCCGCATCTTCTAGCTTGCCGTCGCCGTTGCCGACCACGACTGATGCTACTTCGATAAACTTTTCGTCCGAGTCCGATATCGAAATGCCTTCCGCTCCGATTACATCCAGTATGGCTTCAATGTCATCTGCGGAATTTAGGTCGGGTGGCAATAGCCGATTTATATCATCGTAAGTCAGATACTCCTTCTCTTTTCCAACTTCGAGAAGTTTCTCTACTTCGTCAGAATATTTTTCATTGATGTCGGACACCGGCTCTCCTGTGAGGGGCTAACTTTCAAGTGTGCCTGCTAAAGCCACTGTGAATTGGTACCCTCATTATTAAAATCTGTCAAGATGCTAATCGTTCAAGCGCGTGATTGTCACGCGCATAACGGCATTGCAATAGTTTCTTAACTTCTTTGTCGAAGTCATCGGTTTTAATAGCGACTATTAATGGTCTCACGCAAATGAGTAATGGCAGCAGCTATTTTGGTTTTCTCTTGCCATAACTCCAAAAAGCGATCAGAGCGTTCATAGTCTCCTTCACGTGTAACTTGTCCAAGTTCTATCTGAATGATTTCCAGTCTTTTCTCTAAATACTTACGCCTAATAGAGCCAAGCCTTTCGGTCGCTCTTTTTAAATAGGTTTCAAAATCATTGCCGCCAGCCCATGCTAAATCACTCATCAATAATGCTGGCAGTAGAGTGCGATGCTCTTCATCCTCCACGCGCTCGCTCAAACTCGTGAAATCAGGCTCAACCCCTTCACGCTCTGCCTGAGTGATCGCCGCGAATATGGCTCCTGTAGCCAGTTCTGAGTAATCTTCTTCTTTCAAATTCGAGATCATCGCGCGGCGCACATCTTCGTCGGCCAGCATAAGCTCAAGCAACTGCCGCTCTGCCTGAGTAACCTCTTGCGCTGCGCTCAGACGTTTTGGGTCGAGCGATTGCTGGCGGTTCGTGGCTACGCGCTTCATCTCTTCGCGGATTGTGCGCGAATCAACTTTCAAGCGATCAGCTATCTGGTCTGCATAATCTGCGCGCGCCACCTTGTCGCGCATCCGAGCCAGATGCGGCAGGATTGCATTGATCGCTTCAACTTTGCCCGACGGTTTGGCCGTGTCGTGCGCTGCGACGGACATGTCAATTATGTATTCGATATATGGCTGCGTAGTCTTCAGTAGCGCGAGAAACGCTTCGGCTCCGTATGCGCGCACGTATTCATCAGGATCATCATCGGTCGGCATTCGCAGTATGTTCGCCTTGAAACCTTCCACCAGCAGCGTCTCGATTGAACGCATGGTCGCAGCCTGTCCCGCAGAATCAGGATCGAAGTTGACGACGATCTGCGGCTGATCCATATAGCGGCGCAGCAATCGCACCTGATTGTCTGTGAGCGCAGTGCCGAGACTGGCAACTATGTTATGCACGCCCGCTTGAAAAGGAATGATGCAATCGAGGTAGCCTTCGACCAAAATCGCATAGCCAGCCTTGCGAATAGATTCTTTTCCATACGCGAGGCCGTAAAGATTATGCCCCTTTGTATAGACGGCTGTTTCAGGCGAGTTCAAATATTTCGGCTCGCCTTCGCCCATCACGCGCCCGCCGAAAGCGATGACGCGCCCCTGCGAATCAGCTATTGGAAACATCACGCGACCGCGAAATCGGTCATAATATCCGCCCGTGTCTTTCACCACGACCAGACCGCTGATATTCAATTCATCGTCGCTTGCGCCGCGCTCTCGAAGATGATTCATCAAGCCATCCCATCGGTCAGGCGCATAACCCATGCGAAACAGCCGCCGGGTTTCTTCTGTTATGCCGCGCGACTCGATGTAATCGCGCGCTTTCGCGCCTTCGTCGGCGTCGCTCAGTTGAAGCTCGAAATATTCTGCGGCCCACTCGTTCAAGCGAAGAACGACTTCGCGGTCGTGCGCGGTCTTTTTGTAGTCTTCGGTCTCTTCGACAACAGGGATCGGGATGCCGCTTTTTTCGGCGACAATTTTCACTGCTTCGGGGAACGCGCAGCCTTCGATGCGCATTATGAAATCGAATATGCTGCCGCCCGCGCCGCAGCCGAAACATTTGAACAGCCCTTTGCCTGCGTGGACTGTAAATGACGGGGTTTTTTCTGAATGAAAAGGGCAGCGCGCAAGATAATTCGCCCCGCGCTTTTTGAGCGTCACATAGTCGGAAATCACCCGCACTATGTCACCCTGATTCTTTACATCGTCAGCAAACCCGCGCGGCAATCGCATTGATTTATCCCATCTTGATCTTTGATTTGAAGGAGCAGCCAGTAGCTTTCGAGCTAGAAAATTTTTAACAGTAAACTAGAAACCGCGCAAGAGGGTTTTCAGTTCATCTGTGATTACTTTTTCATTCTTACGATAGTCGCGCCCGCGCCGCCTTCATTTGCGGGAGCCTGATTGAACTTTTCAACGTGCGGGTGCCCTGTCAGTAATTCAGAAACAGCCCGCCGCAAAGCGCCTTTGCCGTGCCCGTGAACTACGCGCACGCTCTCGGCCCCTGCCAGATAAGCTTCATCCAGAAATTTGTCTACGCGGTCTGTGGCCTCATCAACAGTTGTGCCTATGATGTTCAGTTCAGGCGTGAAGTTCTGATCCACATCAATAGATGCGCTCACTCCGC
>DATEKX010000435.1:0-4079 GCA_035277165.1 Blastocatellia bacterium
GAATCAGCGGATACGGCGATCAGGCCAGGAAGACCGAATACTGATTTGGCAACTATACCTAGCACAACATAAATTCCGCCTTGCACGAGATTTCCTCCCACAAGGTTGCTGCCACCCGGAATTGCAAGCTCACTGGCAAACTCTATTCCTGTTTTCAGAGCTTCGGGACTCTGTTCTTGAGGGTGATTGGCTTTTGAACTCATCTTTTTGCCTCCTATAGGTTTAGTGGTATCTTGTGATTCAACTGCGTCTGGTGTGACGCTACTTACTGAAACCGTGACGCATATAACATACGATGTCCCTCAGTTTATACTTGATCACATTTTTCCGCAAGCATGCTCCCGGCTTTTTCCAATAGTTCTGCATCACTATTTAGAAGATCATTGCGCGTCGGCAGATATAACTGGTCTGGCACGACTCCGATGCTTTCCAAATACTGGTTTGACTGCTTGCGCACCCTTCGACACCGCCGTACTGCTACGCGGAACATTGGAGCATCAGGCATAGGCTGGAACAACGCGTTGCCGGACAAATTGAAAATCATAGATTGATGCCAGGGTGATGCCCCGCCTCCGCCCGTGCGACGCGCAGTTCCCAGCACGCGCCCTATATCGTGATCCTGAAAACCTGCGGCAAACATCTCTGCGCTGCTGTAGGTCAGCGCGTCTACGATCACCACGACGGGGCCGTGATATTTCTGGCCGACGGCGTTCGCTTTTTCCGAAGAGGTCAAAGGAAGCCATCGCGAATACCTCTCGCCAGACGGCGCTGGGCTTTCCATTGCATCGCGCCATTCGTGAAGCACAGGTCTGGCGTTAATAATTTGCTCGACGAGGTCTGTCATCCTGAACTGAAACGATTGAGGCTCGATCTTTGACGGAGTGAAAAGCTGGAGCAGTTGTTCTGCCGTAGGAATAATGCCGTCCTCGCAGGCGCGCAAATCCAGGATCAATCCTTGTTCGGGCAGGGATTCGAGGGTTTCGACAAAAGGCTTCAAAAAAACATCAGGGCGCGCGTGGAAAGAAGCGACTCGAATATAACCGAAAGCGCCGAAGGAAGTCTTTACAACTCGCGCTTGAAAGGATTCGTTTGAAAAACTGTTTTCTTCTTTTTCCATCTGAAAGATTGGAGCAAACCGGCGCGTAAGATAAGACATTTCCGCCACTCGCCATTCCAGACGCGTCTTTCGCCGTCGCCCATCAAGGCTGATGCTTTCCAGCATCACATCTTTTTCGGGCGGAGGCATAAACGCCAGCGGGCGAAAGGTCAAAGTTTGCACAGCCTTTGCCAGTCTCGCTTCCGCATTAGCTCCGAGTTGAAGCGCCATGTGTTGTTCGAGCGCTTTCGCCACGGGCGCGCCGTTCCAGGAGATTAAAGTATCGCCTCGTTTGAGATCGTCTATACCGGAACCTACAACGGCAAGAGATTGCTTGCCGTTTTCAAAATATTCTTTAACAAGAAAAGGAAGGAACGCCGTCTTTTCAGCGAAGGGCTTTGGCAGGAAACATTGTGTGTGTCGGTCTCCGATCTCTGCAAAAATCGAGAGCAGCGCGTGATAAAAATGCGATGTGGTTTCTGGAAGATTCGCGCGCAGGTGATCCAATCGCTTTACGGGGTCAATGCTTCGCGCTCGAAGGAATGGCAGATGCACACAAGCCTGATCCAGCAAAGCTCTCGCCTGTGCGATGACGGCTTCGCATCTCATTTCGGATATTGCTTCGTCCCATTGCTCCAACGCTGCGAGCGGCTCCGTCTGGTCTTGCCTGTCCGCAGATTTCTCCATAGATCACTCCCACGCCAGAACGCAGGGCAAACTTTGCGGATGGGCAATTCTCAAAAGCTCGAAGCCTATCCCTGAAAGCCCCTGAAAAAACGAAGGGTCGAAGAAATCCTGTCCCGGCTGACCCGACAGCCTGTACCCACCTGACCTGCGCGTGCGCTCCACAACAACGGAAGCCAGTTCAACGACGCGGCGCAGCAACTGCTCATCCGCACTTTGTACTGCGACGGCGAGCAGCATATCGACTCTGCCAAGATTGCCGCAGCACAATCCATCTTTCTCTCCTAGCGTAGACGCTGTGACCTTTCCGAGAGCCGCGTTGATGTCCTGCCTGACTTCGTGTGAATCGAATATCGGCAGGCCGGAAAGCCGCGCGAAACCTATGCCTGCTGCGCCGTGACACCACGAGTTCATGAAGACAGGGCGGTCAATAGATGAGTAACGAAAGTCGGGCCAATTGTTTTCAGCGGCATTGAATACCGAATCCTCGAACTCTATGGCTCGACGCGCCGCCCACAGGAATCGTTCTTCGCCAGAGGCTTTGGACAATCGCAGCAACGCAAGAGCGATGCCCGCAGCCCCATGAGAAAACCCCGTCATATACTTGCCGTTTATCGCGCGCCAAGCCGCGCCTTTTTCGGCGGACTCTTGTTTCCTGAGCAAGTGATCCCCGCAAAGCGCCGCCTTCTTCAAGACCGCAGCGCTTCCTGTCGCTTCGTATAATATAAGCAGCCCCAGAATCGCCCCGGCTGTTCCTGACATAGCATCGAAATTATTGTCAGCGGCTATCCATTCGGGCGTTATTCGTTCAGATGCCTTGATCGCATCGGCAAAGAGCGCAGGTTCTTCGAGCAACGCCGCGCACCGGCTTAGAGCATAGATGAAAGAGCCGATACCCGTCGCTATGCCTAGACTGTATCCTTCGCGAATCATTCGAGCGGCATCTGCCGTAGAAACAAATCTCTGCAATGACCGAAGCGCGGAAAGCGATGTGCTGCGACCAGTGCCCCGCACGTGTTCCAGGGCGGCAAAAAACAGCGCGACTCCGGCAATGCCATTGTATAAATCCATTCGCAGAGGACGCAGTTCGTGATGGCTGGCGCGCGGTAGAAGCTGAGGCGCAATCCATGTGACTTCATCGCGAAAGAAGATGGCGCGGCTCTCAATCTCTGCAGCTATCACGTCTGCTTCTGCGATCATTTCGTCTGAGGTAAGCAATGAAATTTTATTCAGGTCCCATGTCTGTATGGCTTCGTCTGAGGTAGTCTCGTGCCTGACGGAAATGGACGAAACGCGCAGCGCGGCTCGGATGAATTCTGTCTGCATCTCCATATCAGGTTGGTCAAATGATGAGAGCCTTTGTCGCACACGGTCGAGCGCTGTATCTTCAAAAACATTTTCCAAAATATTGCCTGTTGGCAGAAAGAGAGAACGGCTGTCGGCAAGCGCTGTGAAACGCGGGATGTCGAGCCGCTCCATCGCATCCACTTCGGCCTTTAGCAGGGGCGATAGTCGCAACTTATCCGAAGAATCCAAATAGAAACGGCTGAAGACATCTGTTTCAATACTACGCTCTACACCGCTTCTCATATAACGCGGGGCATAGAGTTTCTTCAGCAGCAAACCTGAGATGCGAGTCGCATGAAAGAGTATTCGTATCTCCTGCCTCCCGAGCACATCTATTAACCCATTGGGAGCCGTCAATTCTTCTCTCATTTCCATGAGCAATTCGTAAAGATGACGGAACCCGGAGACTATCTCCTCTCCGTATTCGGCGGCTGTCAAAGAGATGCCGTTCAGGTGAGGAAGATGTTTTTCGGAGTCTACAAAAATCGGCTCATGCTTAAGCAACATGGAATCGGTGTTGACGTTTTTCCAAAGCCTTTTTTGATAAGGCGTGAGCTGACCGGCCTTCGCGCCGAGTCCGCTGATGTCTACACAAATCCCGTCTTGACCGGCTTCCCAGAAGGGCAGAAAGCCCGCGCGGAACACGGAAGCAAACATTATGTCATCGGCCACTTCATCGGCAGCGCCGCGTCGAAGCGCGGGACGCATGAGAGTCTCCATGTCTATAAGAACCGGATAGCCTCCGCAGGCTATGATGTTTTCGTAGAAACAATCGGAAGCTTCCATCGCGTAAAGCAGGCAGAGCAACATGCCTGCGCGAGAATAAAACTTTTTCGCTTCGTCGGTATTTTTACAATCGGCGTGTCGCGCGACTTCTACCCATCCGTGTGATTGCCTGTCCAGCACTTTCAAAAGTCGGAAATCGCCGCCGCGTTTGTTGAGATGCTCAAGC
>DATEKX010000436.1:0-5455 GCA_035277165.1 Blastocatellia bacterium
CGCAGCCCTTGTCTAACCAATTGATGATCGTCGGCCAGCACTATCGTCGTCATGTCGGGTTCCCACTTTTAACATCCTATTCATTGGTCAGGTGCCACTCGGCCATTAAACGAGAGCCGATTCCCAAATGTGACTCAACCGTGAATTGACCTTCTGATAATATCGCTCGCTCGCGCATTCCCGCCAACCCGCTCGTGTTGCCTTCTGCCAACGCCGTTTCGGGATCGAAGCCTGCGCCGAGGTCTTCGATTTGAAGCCCCAGTCTGTTTTGATCTGCCCACACGCGCACGGTCGCTTCATCTACGCGAGCGTGTCGAGCGATGTTGGTCAAAGCCTCTTGCGTTATACGATAAGCAGCCGTTTCAACTTCGGGCGTAAACCGTCGCCCTTCCAGCCCCGTGTGCTTGAAAGTCACGCGCACATTAGTCTGTTTCATATAATGACTGATGTGCCACAGCAGCGCAGGCAGCAGCCCCAGGTCGTCGAGCATCGCTGGCCTTAAATCGAGCGACAGGTTTCGCGCTCGCGCCACCAGTTCATTAACCAGCGCGAGAGCTTCTACCAGATTGGCTTTGATTTGTTCGGGAGGCAGTCGCAGAGTCATTTCAAGCGTGAGCTTCAGACCCGTGAGCGCTTGACCGATTTCATCGTGCAACTCGCGCGCGATATAACGGCGCTCGGTTTCCTGCACTTGCATCAATCGGCGGGATAGAACTTGCAATCGTTCGGCATAATCGCGCTGCGTCTGTTCGACCTGCTTGAGTTCGCTGATGTCGAAAGCGACTCCGTGAATGAACCACGGATGGCCTTCATTGTCGCGCACCATCTTGGCTTCGCAGTGAAACCAGATCACGCGCCCGTCGCGAGCGATGACCCGATAAACAGATCGCAGCGGCTCGCCTGAAAGAAACATCTGTGCGGCTTCGAGGCTCCATCGAGCTTTATCGTCCGGGTGAATATGCTTGTACCAGCGCACAGGATCATTCAGCCATTCTTCCTGCGTGAACCCGAGCATGGCTTCGATCTGCGGGCTGACGTAAGCTTCGCCGATGCCTTTATCGAGGAACGCTAGAAAGACGACTGCCGGGATTTGCTCGACCAGGATTCTATAGCGCGCTTCGACATCGGGCGAATCTGAGGTTACGAGTTTGAGCTGTCCATTGTTTTCTAAGAGCTTGCTTGTTGCCTGCAACAGCGAGTCATCGGCTGTGAGAAATATGTTGGCAAGTCCTCCGAGAACGTTTTCCGCCTCTCGCAAAATTACAAGTTGAGCCTGATCCGGGAGCGGCATTTCAAGCTCGTCTGAGATCAGATTTGATTCTTCGGAAGACTTCATCTTTAGTGCTTCTTGCTAAACTTGTCCGGCTCCGAATATCCAGAAGCCAGCTTTGTCCCGCGCCTTCGCCAACTCGGTTCTTTATTGAGTGACGCTTGAGTGAACCTGCGCAGCGCGTGAATGGCTCTTCCATAAGTCATGACCGCGTGCGAAGAGAGAAGCGAACCGGGCGGCTGATCCATAAACGGCATGAACTTGTCCGGGAATCCCGGCATCGTGCAGCCGATGCAGATGCCGCCAATGTTCGGACAACCGCCAACGCCCGCCATCCACCCGCGCTTTCCAACGTTGCATTGAACGACAGGCCCCCAACACCCAAGCTTCACTATGCAGTAGCGCGAGCCGTATTCTTCGGCAAACTGCGCTTGCTCGTAGTAGCCGCCGCGATCACAGCCTTCGTGCAGCGTGTCGCCGAAAAGCCAGGTCGGGCGCAGAGCTTCATCAAGAGGTATCATCGGCGCGCGGAGCGCGGCTTGATAGAGCAGATAAAGCAAAGACTCTGTGATGTTATCCGGCTGTGTGGGGCAACCCGGCACGCATACGATGGGGATGTCGGCTTTCGATTTCCAATCCCAACCCAGATAATCTGCAAGCCCCATAGCTCCAGTCGGATTGCCTTGCATCGCGTGAATCCCGCCATAGGTCGCGCAGGTTCCGACCGCCATTATTGCCCACGCATGAGGCGCAAGGCGATCAATCCATTCATTGGTTGTGATGGGTTGCCCCGCTACTTTATCTGTGCCGAGCGCGGCCCAATAGCCTTCGCTCTTTATCTCTTCGTTTGGGATTGAGCCTTCGATTACCAGAATGAACGGGCGCGCGTTTCCGTCGGCGGCCTGATGAAAAGGTCTGAGAAAATCGTCGCCGTTTTCATAAGCGAGGAAAGGATTGTGGAGATTTGTTTTCGGAATTCCCGGAATGCCTCCGAGAATAATCTCTTCGATGCTGGGCTGAGTCGCGCCCGTCAAGGCAATCGTTTCGCCGTCACAGCCGAGGCCCGCTGTGATCCAGAGAATATCTATCTCTTTGATAGGCTCCTGATTGACGACGGCTGCCTCCATTATTTCGCAAAGAGATTAGACTTGATCCTTCAGCGCAGTCAAGTAGCTCGACCGTAAGGGAAGACGCGAGTCACTGCTCACCCTCGCGCCAGTAACGAACCGGCAGCGACAATATCGGATAACGATTTCTCAACCGCTCGACGTGAGCGGCATATTCTTTTTTGGGAATCTCTGCGGCCAGCATCCGCGCTCGCAGCTTGCGAATCTCGTATAGGTACAGGTCATTGATGAACTCATGGATGAATTCGGGCGGAGTCTCGTCGCGGGGCGCAAGGCCGTGGCGGGCCAACTCTGCTAACACAGTGTCTCTATATTTTGGCGGCATTCACTGCTTACCCGATAGGCGTATGCTTCAACCTTTCGAGACTCTGTTCGACAACGCGATTGATCCGTTCCGCGTCGCCGTTGTTGTATTCGGGGACAATAAATATAAGATCGGTTTTTCTAGGCCCTTTGAAAATAGTGACAAACAGCCGGTCGCTGACTTCATCATAAAATGTGCGTTCAGTTATCACGTTCGGGTCTGCGCGCTTTATCGCAGCTTCAACTTTCAGAGTGAGCTTTTGAGCTTCGGTCATCCTTACGCCTCCGGCTTTGATCTAAAATAGTGAACAGTGATTTTCGATTTTACCCGTCGCGGCTTGACTATTAAACCAAAAAAGGTAGAATCGCGCGCGTGGTTGTCCGGCTGAACTTTTAAATTCGATGTCCTCAATTGACGAAAACTCAATACGTGATTTCATAGCGCTCACGTTCGTTACAGGCGTAGGTTCGCGCACAGCGGCTTTCCTGATTGACAGGTTCGGCTCGCCCACAGCCTGTTTCGATGCGAGCGCAAACGCTTTGGAATCAGCCGGGTTGAAGCGCAATACGATTGCTGCGATGAAAAGCGCAAGCCCGCGCGAGCAAGCTTCGAGGCAGTTGGAAGAGTTGGGCCGTATCGGCGCGGATGTTTTAACGCTCGGAAGCCCGCTATATCCCGACCTCCTGCGCGAGACTTACGACCCGCCAATCGTTCTCTACGCAAAAGGCGACGTTGAAAGAGCGATGTCACAACCAACGCTCGCCGTCGTCGGCTCGCGGCACTGCTCGACTTATGGCCGCAACGTAGCCGAGATGCTTTCGCGCGAACTGGCCCAGCGCGGCGTAACTATAATCTCAGGTCTTGCGCGCGGCGTTGATTCGACGGCTCATCGAAGCGCGATTGAAAGCGGCGGGCTGACAATTGCCGTGATGGGCACGGGGCTGGATTCGATCTATCCGAAAGAGAACCGTAAGCTTGCCGATCAAATAATCGAGCAAGGCGCGCTCATCACAGAATTCCCGCTCGAAACGCCGCCGCTGCCGCAGAATTTCCCTTTTCGCAATCGAGTCATAAGCGGCCTGTCGCTCGGCGTGCTCATAATCGAAGGCGCGGAACGCTCAGGCTCGCTCATCACCGCGCGAATGGCTTACGAGCAGGGGCGCGAAGTCTTCGCCGTTCCGGGCAACATCACATCATCAAAAAGCTTCGGCCCAAACTATCTGATAAAGGATGGGGCGAAATTGGTGCAGACCTGGCGCGATGTGGTCGAAGAGTTTCCCCTGGAATTGAAGGCAGAAATACTGGCTTCCGAGCGAACCGAACAGCGCCCGGAGCAGTTGAGCCTTGACGAAGTGACGCTCACGGACGCGGAACGTAAGGTGCTTGTATCGCTCAAAGATGACGAGCCGATTCATATCGATCAGTTGATTTCAAGAATGAGTCTTTCGTCGGGAGAACTGCTCGGCGCATTGTTGAAGCTTGAGATGACGGATCGCATAAAGCAACTGCCCGGCAAATGCTTTGTGCGGAAGATTTAAGCGTGCAAATTGAGGTTAAAAGAGCGAGGGCATAAATTGGGCTTACTTGACACGTTTGAATCGCGAGGTCTAAATTGGATTGTTTGAGGGTTGAAGCAAAAGGCTGACTGTTGCGGCTTTCTTTGATGAGAACGGGTGTTTAAGATTATGGCAAAAGCGCTAGTTGTAGTTGAATCGCCGTCGAAAGCGAAGACGATCAATAAGTATCTCGGCTCTGATTACAAAGTGATGGCCTCCGTAGGCCACGTCAAAGACCTTCCCAAAAAAGGGATAGGCATAGACTTTGAAAACAATTTCGAGCCGACCTATGAGGTCATTCCCGGCAAAGAAAAGGTGATCCGCGAGCTGAAGTCAGCCGCGAAAGACGTTGACACGATCTATGTCGCGACTGACCCTGACCGCGAAGGCGAAGCCATCGGCTGGCACATCAAAGAAGAGCTTGAAGGGCGCGGCAAGAATCGAAAGACAGTGCGCCGCGTGATGTTCAACGAGATCACGAAGAACGCGATTCGCGAGTCGTTTCAACATCCGACAGACATTGACGAAAATCTGGTGAACGCGCAGCAGGCGCGACGGCTGCTTGATCGAATAGTCGGCTATCAGGTCTCGCCGTTGCTCTGGGACAAAGTGCGGCGGGGGCTGTCGGCGGGACGCGTGCAATCGGTCGCGCTGCGGCTCGTGGTCGAGCGCGAGCGCGAGATTCTAGCTTTCACGCCTACGGAGTACTGGACAATCACTGCGAATCTTTCAGCGAAATTGCCTCCCGCTTTTGACGCGCGCCTTTTCCGCATCGAAGACAAGACCGTCAAGACTTCGGATTTCGGCGAAGACATCAAAAAGACTGAGATTCATATCAAGGAAGAGGGCGAGGCTCGCGATCTTGTCGCAGACATCGAGCGCCAGCAATTCGTCGTTTCGTCAGTCTCTACAAAAGAGAAGAAGCGAAATCCTGTTCCGCCTTTCATCACATCCAAGTTGCAACAGGAGGCTTCGCGTAAACTGCGATTCCCTGTGAAGAAGACCATGCAGATTGCTCAACGGCTTTATGAAGGAATAGAGCTTGGAGCTGAAGGCGCAGTCGGGTTGATTACTTATATGCGAACCGATTCGACGCGCGTCGCGGACACAGCGCTCGACGAAGTGCGCCAGTTGATCGGCGGCCAGTACGGGCCTGAATACCTGCCCGAAAAGGCCGTCTTTTACCGCTCGAAGAAAG
>DATEKX010000437.1:0-8562 GCA_035277165.1 Blastocatellia bacterium
TGGTTACGATTTTCGGCTAAAAGATTTGACAGGCGCGCTCGCTCTCATGAATGATGAATCACGCGCGCCCTACGCACAAATATTGCGGCGAGGAGACAAATCCGTTGAAACAAGTTCTTATCATAGCAGCCCTGCTTATTGCTTTTGCAGGCGTGGCAATCGCACAGTCTCAGGATAAAAAATCGGAGGCTGAACAAGAAGTCACGGCGCTGAATCGCGCGTGGGCTGATGCCATAGTGCGCGGCGATATGGAGGCGCTTGATCGTTTGTTTGCGAGCGATATGACTGTCACAAGCGGCAACGGTACGGTCAGAAATAAGGCTCAAGAGATGGATGATCTCAGGCCGAGCGCAGACATCAAAACCTACTTCTTCAACACCGAAGATGTTCGAGTGCGCGTCTTCGGCAACGGGGCTGTGGTGACGGGCCACGCAAAGTGGAGAATCAATCTTAAAGGCCGAGACATTGATAACGAGCGTCGCTACACGCTGGTCTTCGTTAAGCAGGATGGCCGCTGGCGAATCGTCGCTCAACAGTTAAGCCGTATTCCTCCGCCACAGCCGCAGAAATAGAAGTCTCAGAAATAATTGAACAACGCAGCAAATAGATACATAGGTTGCTTGACGAATTTTATGCTCCTGCTTCGAGAGCCTTCCGAAGACAAAATCCGGCGATTCCTCTTATCGCAAAGAGATCAGCCGTTCTCTTACGCGGAAGTCGGAATGACCAGAAGCCGCGCGCCTGCAGGCTACAACGCCGACCACAACCTGATCGAGCTTGGCAAAGGCGCGCAGACTTTTGCCCGCGCCGTAGAAGCAATGCGCGACTGGAAGATGTTCGCCCTCGGGTGGGTAAATCTTTTTTACTCAAATAAGCCGATTGAACCGGGAACTACTGTTTGCGTGCGCGTTCACCATTTCGGTTTCTGGTCTTTGAACGCTTGCCGCGTTGTCTATGTCGTTGACGAAGACGGCCCCATCAAACGATTCGGTTTTGCTTACGGCACATTGACAGATCACGCGGAACGCGGCGAAGAGCGATTCATATTAGAGTGGAATCACGAAGACGATTCGGTGGCTTATGATATTCTGGCTTTCTCACGTCCCGGACAATTTTTTGCAAAGCTCGGCTACCCCTTCACACGCGCGCTGCAAAAACGATTCGCGCGCGACTCGAAACAAGCAATACTTCGAGCCGTGACCATAGACTGATGCCGAGTTCGCTGGTTTACCAGTTCCGCTTGCTGGACTATAATTCCGGCTTACCCTTCACCAGTGGAAATACATTCTTTGGAGACTCGAATGATAAAAGCTCTTGCACTATTCCTATCGTGCATATTCCTTTTAAGCCCGCTCCCGGCGCTTGCGCAGAACGGCGGCGACATCAACGCGAAGATTCGCAAAGAAGGATCGGAAAATTCCCAGATCATGCGAACCATGCATTACCTTACGGACGTGTACGGCCCGCGACTGACAGGTTCGCCCAACCTCAAAGCGGCAGGCGAGTGGGCGATCAAACAGATGAGCGCGTGGGGATTTGAAAACGGGCATCTCGAACCGTGGGACTTCGGCCATCCGGGATGGGTCAACGAACGACTGACGGCTCACATCGTTTCGCCTGTCAAAGACCCGCTAGTTTGCGAAGCGCTGTCATGGACGCCAGGCACGAATGGAACGGTGAAAGCGCAAGCCTTTCAGATGATATGGCCCGACAAGCCGAAGCCGGAACAGCTCACCGCTTACCTCGCAAGCATCAAGGATAAGGTCAAAGGCCGCATCGTGCTCGCGGGCAAACAGCAAGTCGTGCCGGTCAACATCACTCCTCCTGCGCGCCGCATGGACGACCAGCAGGCGAAGACTCGTTATGATCCGAACAATCCGAACGCGGGACAATTTTCCGGAAGGCCCGGCGGCCCCCGGTCAGGGGAACCGCCAGACCCGACGCTGATGACGGCAGCGCAGATCAACGAGCAGGTTGATAAATTTTTGATCGAAAACGGCGCGCTCGTCAGAATCAACGATGCGGGGCGCGAACATCGCCAGATTCGCGCTTTCAGCAATCGCACTTACGATCTCAGGAAAGCGCTGCCGACCGTCGTGATGAGCAACGAAGACTATGGCCGCATCTCGCGCATAGCGGCAGACGGCACAGCCGTAGAACTTGAGTTCGATATAGTCAATCAGATTTATCCTGAAGGGAAAACGGCTTACAACACGATTGCTGAAATTCCCGGCAGTGATAAAAAAGACGAAGTAGTGATGCTGGGCGGACATCTTGATTCGTGGCACTCGGCGACTGGCGCGACAGACAACGCTATCGGGTGCGCTGTGATGATGGAAGCCGCGCGCATATTGAAAGCGATAGGCGTGAAGCCGCGTCGCACGATTCGCGTGGCGCTGTGGAGCGGCGAAGAACAAGGACTGCTCGGCTCGCAGGCTTACGTCAAAGAGCACTTCGGCTCGTTCGAGAAACCCAAATCTGATTTCACGAAGATAGTCGCTTACTTCAACATCGACTCAGGCACGGGTCGCGCGCGCGGCGCAGGCGTGTTCGGCCCGCCCGAAGCCGCAACAGTAGTGCGCGAAGCGCTCGCGCCGTTTGCAGACCTGGGCGTAGCCGGAGCCATCGCGACGAAGAGCCGTGGACTGGGCGGCTCGGACAACACTTCATTCAATCAGGCGGGGCTTCCCGGAATAGGCATGGGCCAGGACCCGATTGAATACAACTCTGCGACCTGGCACACGAACCTGGATACTTACGAACGCATCATCGAAGACGATGTGAAGGCATCAGCGATTGTGATCGCAGCGGCAGTCTATCAACTCGCGATGCGCGACGAGATGCTGCCTCGATTCACTAAGGAAGCGATGCCTGCATTGCCGCGGCCTAATGCTCCGCAAACGCCGCAGCCCGCCGTAACACCGCAACCGGCTGCAACGCCATCGCGACCGTAATCAATAATGAGGGCTGAGTTCAAATCTCAGCCCTCATCACAATCATTCATCTGCTGAAATGTCTGTGAAAACCTTCTGCGACCAAGACGATCTGGCCGCTCACTCTAAGTGTAATTAAAACATTTTTTCTGAAGAGCAACTGCAATCGCCCGTGGCCGAAGCGTTGCGCGAGCAGATGAGCAGCATACAAGAAGAGCCGGTCGCTTTACGCATAGATGACGAAGAAGACTAAAAGCGATTTTCATTCCTGCGTAACCAATCGGCGCGGCGCGGTGTCTGACCTTATAGAGGGTAAGAGGCGCGGCACCGCTCCCTCGGTTTTGCTATTGCCGCAAACACGAGGGTGGGGAACTAAGGAGGAATTGTTATGAAAAAATTACTGGCTTTATCGCTATTGGCTTCGGCCTTTACGTTAGGCGGCGCGACCGGCGCTGCATCAGCCAAACCAGTTAATTCGACAGCGGTTCGAGTGACATCTGCTGCGCCTGTGTTGCAGAGATGGAATCGGCGGCAGGGACGTGTTCGCCTTGTGACGCGCACCGTGCGTCAGGGCAGACATCTTTACAGAGTTACATACAGAATCACTATGTTTCGTAACGGCAGAACGTCCAGCCAGGTAGTCAGGAGAGTAATGATTCGTTAGTAGTCTGCATCTGGTTACGATCAGTAAAATTCAAAAATGAAATGCTAAGAGCTAATCACCTGCTCTTAGCATTTCATTTTTAGAAAACAGGTCTCGCGATTAAATCTCTTTGAGGGCCTGCTGCAAGGCGAGCTTTTGCGGGCTATCCTTAAGGCTGTTTAAAAAAATTCTCAGCCATCTTTTTTGCTCCGAGTCTCCGAATTTTGCAATCTTTGATAGCTCGGCAAAATTATGCTCTATCAGTTTTTCACCGCTTAATCTTTCGTTGTTGTAAACACTGCCGAGTTCTTCTTCTGTCACTTCAGATCGAGACTTGTCCAGAATGAAACGCTGCTTGCCGTCATCCCAAACAAAGTACGCTTTTTGCCCCTTTGCAAAAAGACGCGCGCCCTCTTTCTTATTACAATCGGTGATGTGATAAGTAAGGATGAATTGAATCGGAACTGTATAAATCCCGTTCTCGAAATCGTGGCGGAAAAGAAGCGTCCCGTAAGTTCGCGTCAAATTATTCTGGCAGAATACGCTCTGACCTTGAATCGGATATGAGAGGACTTCTCTGACTTCTTTTTCCTTTATTTCGTACCAGACCTCGGCATAGGCTTCACGGCCTCGAAGCTCTTTCATGAGAAACCATGTTCGGTCATCTCCCTTCTCAATTCTGTATTCCGGCGGGCCGTGAGCCGGGATGTTGCCGATAAACTGCCATGTTTCATCAGTCGAATCCGACTTCGTTCTTTTGAAAAAAAGATACTGGTGAGAATTCCCATCTTTGTAAGAGATTCTCAGAGCGACCGTTTTGCCGGGATCAATATCAAAGGTTTCAGCTTCGCAGTCGCCCTTGCAGCGGTAAGACATATCAGCGGAAATTTCTATCTTGAGCAACGCCCAAATCTGCTTCAGATCAACATTTTCATTCACGTCTATAAACCACTCGATGAGGTGCGGAGACCTGAGCATCAAAGCGGCGCGTTCATCCGTGGAAGGTGCTGACTGGTTTTGCGCAGGGCTTTTGGAGCCTGAAAGAGAAACTGTCAGAGCAAGCAAAAAACCGATTTGCAGATGAGACAACATTGATCGCCTTGTGCGCAAAAGTAATTCGGCTCGAATAAAATATAACGCATCGGCGCGATTGAAGAAACGTTGCGTTGTTTATCCCGCCGGTCTGAATTAAAGTTAAAGGTTATATGAATCGCGCGCATCGTCATTGTTGATGGCGCAAACAACTTTCTTCAAGAGGAAACGCAAAACTATATGTCAGATGCTCCGAACAAAGTTATTTATTCGATGGTAGGCGTAGGCAAGTATTACGACAAGAAGCCGATCATCAAAGACATTTACCTTTCCTACTTTTACGGCGCGAAGATCGGCGTGCTTGGACTCAACGGCTCAGGCAAAAGCACTCTGCTTCGCATCCTTGCGGGCGTAGACAAAGAGTTCGTCGGCGAAACAGTCATCTCGCCCGGTTATACGATAGGCTACCTCGAACAGGAGCCGCGACTCGACGAGTCGAAAACCGTGCGCGAGATAGTCGAGCAGGGCGTGCAGGAAACCGTAGACCTGCTCAAAGAGTTTGACGAGATCAACGAGAAGTTTGCCGAGCCGATGACGGATGACGAAATGAATGCGCTGCTTGAACGACAGGGCGCAGTGCAGGAAAAGCTCGATTCAACAGGCGCGTGGGATCTCGACAGCCGATTGGAAATGGCGATGGATGCGCTGCGCTGCCCGCCCGGCGATACATCGATCAAAGTGCTGTCGGGCGGCGAGCGGCGTCGCGTCGCCTTGTGCCGGTTGCTTCTGAAACAACCGGACATACTGCTGCTAGACGAGCCGACTAATCACCTTGACGCAGAATCGGTCGCGTGGCTTGAGCAGCATCTTCAAAAATATCCCGGCACTGTTATCGCGGTAACGCACGACCGGTATTTTCTCGATAACGTAGCGGGCTGGATTCTGGAACTCGATCAAGGGCGCGGCATTCCGTGGGAGGGCAACTACTCGTCGTGGCTCGAACAAAAACAGAATCGTCTTGCGCGGGAAGAAAAATCCGAAAGCCAGCGACAGAAAACACTAGAGCGCGAGCTTGAATGGATTCGCATGTCGCCCAAAGGCCGCCACGCGAAATCGAAAGCGCGCATCAACTCTTATGAAGCGATGCTGGCGCAGGAAAGCGAAAAGCGCGCACGCGAGCTTGAGATTTACATTCCACCCGGCCCGCGTCTTGGCAACGTAGTCATCGAAGCTCGTGATGTGACGAAAGCTTACGGCGACAACATTCTTGTCGAAGGCATGACGTTTGCGCTGCCACCGGGCGGAATCGTCGGAGTCATCGGCCCGAACGGCGCAGGCAAGACGACGCTCTTTAGAATGATCACCAGTCAAGAGCAGCCCGACAGCGGCGCGATCCGCACAGGCGAAACGGTCGAGCTTGCTTACGTAGATCAGAGCCGCGATGTGCTCGATGCGAACAAAACAATCTGGGAAGAGATTTCCGAAGGCCGGGACATAATCGAGCTTGGAAAGCGTCAGGTCAACTCGCGCGCTTACGTCGCGCGGTTCAACTTTTCGGGAACAGACCAGCAGAAAAAAGTCGGCCTGCTTTCGGGCGGCGAGCGCAATCGTGTGCATCTTGCGCGGATGCTCAAATCGGGCGCGAACGTCTTGCTGCTGGACGAGCCGACTAACGACCTGGACGTGAACACGATGCGCGCTCTGGAAGAAGCGCTTGAGAATTTCGCGGGATGCGCCGTCATCATCAGCCACGACCGCTGGTTTCTTGATCGCATAGCGACGCACATACTTGCGTTTGAAGGCGACAGCCGCGTGGTCTTTTTCGACGGCAACTACACGGAATACGAAGCGGATAAAAAAGCGCGGCTCGGCGCGGCAGCCGAACAACCGCATCGAATCAAGTATCGCCAGTTGACCAGATAATCTTTGTCTCGCTGAAACGAGGTGAAAACATGAAAAGATTTATTGCTCTGCTATTAATCACGATTGCAGTCACAGCGTGCACGACGAACACGCCAAATCAAAACACGAACAACGCAACCGGAGATCAGGCTTTCAAGAAAACGCTAGACTCTTACGTGATTGAATTTTTGCGCCGCAACCCGACGGTCAACACCTATCTGGGCGGCGCAGGACTTGACCCGTCGCTGAAAGAAGTTGACGGCACATTACGAGATCACTCGGCAGCGGCGCTTGAAGCGGAAGACAAATGGCTCGCGGATACGCAGAAGACAATCGAAGGCGTTAACGCGCAATCGCTGTCGCCGAACCTGCGCATAGACCGCGAAGTGGCGCTCGCGCAGATTCGTTTCCTGCTTCGCCAGCATCAAGCGCGTCGTTATCAGGAGCGCGCGCTTGATACTTACACGGACGAGCCGTTTCGCGCGCTCGACTGGCAACTGCAAGGCATGTCGCAGACGAGCGATAAGACTTATGGAACGGCGGATGAATGGGCGCTCGTCGTAAAACGAATCGGCGCTATTCCGAAATTTCTGGCAACCGCGCAGGAGCAATTGCTTGCGGGAGTCAAATCCAACAACGCGCCCGATCACCGCATGCTGCGTCGCAACGGCATAGACACTGCGGAAGCCGACGCTAAATATTTTGAAGAGACTTTGCCGAAACTCGCCGAAGACAGAATCAGCGGCTCTGAGCGCGATCAATTGCTGTCGCAGGTGCGCGACGGCTCGAAACAGGCTGCAGGAGCCTATCGTGGGTTGCGCGACTTCATTGCTAACACCTTCTTTGACGACGTAGCTTCAAACAAAGTCAAAGCGCCATTTGCCGCCGACCACTATGCGATGGGCGAAGAAGAATACAACTGGGCGCTCAAAAACAATTTTCACCTTGATAAGACAGCCGCGCAGCTTTACGAAGAAGCGTGGCCGATAGTGCAGGCCACCGAGCAGGAGATGATCAACCTTGCGCGCGAAATCGGCAAGCAGAAAAACCTGAATCTTCCCGCCGATGGCTCTGCCGCCGTGCGCGCTGTCTTTGACGAGTTATCGAAAGATTATCCGAAGTCCGATGCGGAAATGGTCGCGTGGTATAGCGACGCGGCGTTCCGACTGGTTGATTACGCTCGCAAGACTGGCATATTCGACGTGCCCGCAGATTATAAGCTCGAAGTAGTCGAAACGCCGCCGCCGCTTCAAGCTTCGATTGACGGCGCGGCTTACTATCCTGCGCCGCCGTTCAAGAACAGCGGAGTCGGTCGCTTCTATCTGACGCCTACGCATAACGACGAAGCCGCGCTCAAGGCTAACAACCGCGCGGCGCTCGCAGACCTTTCGGCGCACGAAGGATTCCCCGGCCACGACTGGTACTACAAAGTGCTGACTCAGTATCGAGATCAAATCTCGCCCGTGCGATGGCTGACGCCGGGAGCCGTCGAGGATTCGTCTTCGATGTGGGAAGACTCGATGCCGAGCGAAGGATGGGGACTTTACAGTGAAGCCTTGATGGCCGAGCCGCAGCCGGGCGCGCCTAACGGTTTTTACACGCCGGAAGAAAGACTTTATCAACTTCAAGGCAAGCTCTATCGAGATTTGAGAGTGAGAGTAGACACAGGGATTCACACTGGCCGCATGAGTTTCGACGATGCCGTAAAATTGTTTTCCGAAGTTGTAGATTTTCTTCCCGGCGCTTGCAGCGATGATGCGGTGAAAGGCAATGACGCAAAGCGGGCGAGTTGCGAGTCTGCAAGGAACGCTATCTTTCGTTACTCGAAATGGCCGACGCAGGCAATTACTTATCGTCTCGGCAAAGACCAAATCTACGCGATGCGCGAAGAAGCGGCGAAACTGGTCGGCGAGAAGTTTTCGCCAAAGACGTTCCACATTCTTTACATCAAACAGGGAACCATACCTGCCGGGTATTTCCGCGAGCAACTTCTCAGCGAAATTCAACAGGCGAAGTAAGATCGCGGATCACGGAGAGCGCCCTCTTGCTCTC
>DATEKX010000438.1:0-3450 GCA_035277165.1 Blastocatellia bacterium
GCTCGTGGCGCTTTCGGAAAACCCAATGACCGACAGGCACAAAATCAGAGAAGCCGTGAATATAACGTTTAAAGTTTTGTGCCTGCCTGTCATTATCATACCCCTTGTTCGTTCTCGAATAGATAGACAACCGGTTAGCCAGTTCGGTTACAGGTGCGCGATAAATTATTACTGAAATTACGCAGCGACCAAAAAGTGTTCCAAGAACGGGAGTTGAAACGGAATCGGCTGACGAAATAACTCGCGCTTGAAGGCGTAGACAGTCTGCCCTTGAATGAGTGCCGCATGTTGTGTCAAACATAGCGCCATCAATCCTAAGTGCAGATGCGCCGTCTGCGCCTTGGCTTTGCGAGTGCTTGATCCACCCCAGCCAAACTCCTGCTTCAACATTCTGAAAGTCTCTTCGATCTGCTGACGATTGCGATACTGCCGCTTTATCTGCGACGGCTTTAATTGCAGGTCATTCGTCACCCAATAACGCTTTCCATCCTTGATGACTCGCACCTCTTCATTCACTTGCTTGAGATGGCCTCTCGCTTGTCCGAACCGCTGCCGCCACTTCTGCGATAGCCGCTCGCCTTCCAGCAAGCGATTACTCTTGATGCGGGCGACATACTTCCAGCCCACCTCCGCAAGTAGATTCAAGATGCCCTTTGAGGTGTACCAACTGTCAAACATCACGTATTTCGGGCGAATCCCGCGTTCTGCCGCTTCGCTCAACATCTCCTGTGCTAGTTCGACCTTCGACTTACCTCCCTTTTGCCACAATCGCATCGCTACTGGAATTTTACGCTGGCCATCGGTCCAAACCAGCAGGACGACTTGCATGCCAAGGCGCACACCGCCAGCAGTTGAAGACCAGACTTTGGCGACGGCTTCCGAGCATTTAGTTTGGCGCTGCCAGGTCGTGTCATCCAACAGGAGATAACCGCCCGTATGAATCATTCGAGAAGCGAGAAGTTCCCAAAGCCGTCTAGACCAAGGGAAGTCCGAATGAAGCAAGCGGTTCAAGGCGTCGTGTGAAATCCACGAGCAGAGGGTCGCCAATGACAAACAACTAGAGCGCGTATTGCGGTAAATCAGCGCGATCAAGTAGGCTTGCAATGCAGGGGTTAGTGAGGGGTTGATGTTGACCATAACACCAACATTCTATGCCTCTTTCGACCCCCTGCGTAAAACCAGTTATTAATTGTAACTTTTTAAAAGTGCGCGGTGTCTTATCAGGCAGAAGGAGTTGGAACCTTCGAAAGGAATCGGACGATACGAATCAAATGTGTAGAGGTAAATTAATGAAAAGACTGAACAAAATACAGAAAATCGCAATAGCTTTGGTTATGGCTATTGGTGTGGCTGTCCCCGTTGTTATGGCGCAAACAAGCGACAACGGCGGAGGCGTCAAGAAGGAACGCGGCTTTCACGGTCGCGGACATGGCAGACACGGCGGCGGGATGATGTTTCGCAATCTTGATTTGACTGACGCTCAGAAGGCGCAGATGAAGCAGATACGCGAAACCAGTCACCAGAATCTCAGTCCTGTGATGGAGCAGATACGCGCGAAGCGACAAGAGATTCGTCAAGCGAATCAAGACGGCAACGTTAACGAAGCGCTGGTAACTCAGAAGCTTACTGAAATCGCTCCGCTCGAAGCGAAGTTACAGGCCGAGCGTGCTCGCGTTCACCAACAGATGCTTTCGGTGCTGACACCGGACCAGAAAGCTAAACTCGATCAACAGCGTGCGGAGTTCAAGGCCAAGAGGGCCGAGCGTCGCACTCGCAAACAGTAAGAATATCTGCAAAAATGACGGCAGGCCCCGCAACCGTCGGGCCTGCCATTTTGAGGAATGATGAGGAGAGGCTCTGGCAATAGAAATCGAACAGGTTTCCGACCTGGAGTTGGTGAGCCTTGCGCGCACGGGAGACGAGCACGCGTTCGAGGAGATAGTGCGCCGATACAGCCCAAGAGTGTTTCATATTGCCAGCAAATTTTTCCGTCAACGCGCGCAGGCCGAGGAAGCTGCTCAAGAAGCTTTCCTCAAAGCCTACACGCAGCTTTCAAGTTACGAAGGGCGTGGCTCTTTTGAAGTATGGCTGACGCGGATAACAACGAATCAGTGCCTCAATATGATCCGAAGCGCAAAGCGGCGACCTGAACAAACAGTCGCCGATCTGACCGAAGATGAAAACGGATGGCTGGACAACAAGCTTGCAGATGTGTCCATCGAGCGACATAAATCGAGCGAACGCAGTATAGTCGCAGCAGACCTCGCTGAAAAAGTATTGAGCGAAATGTCGCCGGATGATCGTACAGTGTTGATGTCCATTGACGGCGATGAGATGTCAATCAAAGAAGTAGCCGAGATGACCGGATGGAGCGAATCGAAAGTTAAGGTGCAGGCGTTTCGCGCTCGCCGCCGAATGCGCGAAGCCGTAGAGAAATTGTTGGGCCGGAAGCGAAAAAGTAACGAGTAGAAAGGAGGGCCGTACCATGCGAGACAATCACATTATACAGATGCTCGAAGAAAAATCTTTTGGCAGTTTGAGCCAGCAGGAAAGAGATACAATAAAATCTCACATTGCCGTGTGCTTCGAGTGCAGGCAAGCGCATGATGCGGCGCGGATTTCGTTTGAGCTGATCAAAGAGCGCGCGGCTGAAACTGTGGAGGTTTCGCCTTTCTTCAAGACGCGAGTGATGGCTGCGCTCAGAGAAAGACACCTACAGCCCGAACCGCCTGCGCTTGTGCGAATGTGGAGAGCCGCAGGCGCACTCGTCGCGGCGATGGCCGCGATGGTAGTGATTCTGGTCGGGCTGACCGTTTTCACTTACAGCCCTGATTCGCAGCCGGAACTGACCAGTCAGAATATCTACTCGGCAGAGTATGTAGTGTTTGAACCGGATGACGCGGCGGACGATGGTTTAGCTTACGATCAAGTGCTCTCGACAATGTATGACGCGGGGGATTCAGATGACCAGTAACACGAAAACCAAATGGCAGGTTCGCCTGGCCGCCCTGATTATCTTTGTCATCGGTTTCATCGCGGGCGCGTTGGCAATGAACATCTATCGAGGACAGCGAGGGCCGTCCGCATACGGCGACAGGCGCGGCAGATTCGAGGAGACGCTTGATAAACTGAATTTAACGCAGGATCAAAAGAATCAGGTCAAGGCTATATTTGATGATGCGCGAGCGCAACTGGGTCAGTTGCGCAAAGAGTCGGAGCCTAAATTCCGCGAGGTGCGCAAACAGACCGACGAACGCTTGAAGGCCGTGCTGGAGCCTGAGCAGTGGGAACAGTTTCAGCAAATAATGAGCGAGGCGAGAAAAGGAAGATCGCGCGGCAGGCCGACAAGAGAACGCGACCATTAAATAAATTTTAAACAACCGAGTTCATGCACATGAGCAAAGAGCGCAAAGTAAATATTTACTTTGCGCTCTTTGCTCATGTGCATGA
>DATEKX010000439.1:0-7292 GCA_035277165.1 Blastocatellia bacterium
ATATTCTACGCGCAGTCGTGGGCATTGATTCATTATCTGATGTACGGCAATGATCATGCGCGCCAGAAGCAGCTTCTTGAATTTCTCAAGCTATTCGACTCCGGCAGGGATGTTGATCAGGCTTTCACCGAAGCATTCAAGACGGACACGGCTTCGATGGAAAAAGAGTTGCGCAAATACATCGGCAACAGTACTTATCCGATAATGGCCTACACGCTTAAAAACGCAGAGGGCGAGCGCGATATGACGATAAAGGCGCTGGCCGATGCCGAAGTGCAGTTCTATCTTGGCAACTTGCTGCTGCGCACGAATCGCCTCGACGAAGCAGAAGCTTACTTCAAGCAGGCGGCGGCGCTCGATGCAAATCTCTGCGGCCCCTACGAAGGCATGGGCCTTCTGGCTATGCAGCGCAATAAATATTCCGAGGCCAAAGAACATTTCAAGCAGGCTCTGGCGCGCGGCTCGCAGAATCACCTGGCGCACTACTATTACGCCGAAGTGCTCGAACGAGAATTGTCCGGCGACACCAGAAGCCTCTCCGTCATTCAATCTGATCTGGCAAAGGTACTTATCGAAGAGTTGAAAACATCAATAAAACTGATGCCGGGATTTGCGCCCGCCTACAACCTGCTCGGCTTCGTTTATCTTGTGACGGGCGAGAATCTGAAAGAAGCCGAACAGGCGCTAAAGATCGCGCTCAGAATCGAGCCGCAAAGCAAACCGTTCGCGCTCACGCTCGCACAGATACAGATGCGAATGCAGAATTACGACGCGGCGAAAAAGACGCTTGCGCCGCTGTTGGCTTCCGATGATGCACACTTAAAAGAGAGGGCTCAATCATTGATGGGCTATATCGACAGCTATACGCGCCGCGACACGGGCGACCCGGCTCAAGCTAACAATGAAGCCCGAACATCGGAAGCCGATTCTAAGCGCCCGCGCCTCAACGAGGCAGGCGGCGATTTAGGGAAAAGCAGCACAAAAGATTCCGGGCGCGGCCCAATGCTCAAGCTTGAAGGGGCGGAAATAATGAGCGGAGTGCTTGCCGCTATTGAGTGCGACGGGGGGATGGTGCTCGTCTTCAAATCGGGTGATAAGCTGCTGCGTTTCGGCGTGAGCAACGTGGTGAATCTGCAATTTTATACTCACGACCCGCAATTCACTCCGCAAATGGGCTGCGGGCCGATCAACCTTCCGGCATTCGTTCATTTCAAGCCGTCCTCAGGCAATCAGACGAAATTCGCCGGTGATGCCGTAGCAGTCGAGTTCAAATAATAACGCGCAAGGGTCGAGGAAAAATCCGGTATTTTAAATTTGAGAATTGAGACTTGAAATCTACCATTTCAAATTCGAGATTTGAAATGGTAGATTATTCTTTCTCGACCCGGCCTCCGATTTGAATTGCGTGACGGTCAGCCCCAAGCAAAGCTATTGAAAAAGCCCGGCCATTCGGGTATAAGCAAAGATTGGTTTAAACCATTTTGAGCTTCGTTTAATCTCATATGCGCAAACTCCAAATCCTCACTCTCGTTCTGATCTTCTGCTTTATCGCAGTCGCGCCGATGACGCGGGTTTCCGCAGTGAAGCACAAGCGTAATAATACGGCTTACGCGCCCGGCGAAATCATCGTCAAGCTCAGACAAGGCGCGCCGGAATTGCAGCTCACAACCTCGCCCGAACGCGAGACGGCGATTGCTCTGATGACTAAGAGCGAATCGCGCGCGCGCGCGGTCGAACCGTTTGTTCAGGCCAGGACAAACAAGCGCCTCGAACAAATCATCTCTGAGCGCGGGCTTGACCGTACATTCCTGCTCAAGCTCGACCCCGACACGGATATCGAATCGGCCATCAGCGAGCTTCGTTTGCGCGACGATGTTGAATATGCGGAGCCGAATTATCGCGTCACACTGGGTTCGCTTATCCCGAACGACGCGCGCTTCTTCGATCAGTGGGGGTTGAAGAATTTCGGTTTCAGCGTTGACGATATTCCCTACACGATGGATGCGGACATCAAAGCCTCGGACGCATGGGACATAACCAAAGGCAGCCCTGATGTGATAGTAGCCGTCACGGATACAGGCATTGACATCAATCATCCCGACCTTGCGCAAAATATCTACACGAATCCGCTAGAGATTCCCGGCAACAAAATTGACGACGATCATAACGGCTATGTTGACGACGTGCACGGCTTCAATGTGGCAGATATGACCGGCGATGTAACAGACATCGTAGGCCATGGCACGCAGGTGTCAGGCATCATCGCCGCGCAGTCGGACAATAATGTCGGCATAGCGGGCGTGGCGCAATCGAAAATATTGCCTGTGCGTTTCTTTAGAAAGACCGGGCCTAGCGCAGGCGAGTATGATGCTACGGTCGTGGAAGCTGCGCGCGCGCTCATCTATTCGGTAGCGGCGGGCGCCTCAATAATCAATGCAAGCTGGAGAAGCCTGTTCTTAAGTGATTCGGTAGATGAAGCTCAAACGCTTGCGCTCGAAGATGCCGTTAACGTCACCAACGATGCGGGAGTGTTGCTGGTAAGCATAGCTGGCAACGAAGGGTTCAATAACGATTTCACAAAAGTCTATCCGGGCGCTTTCGGGTTGCCCAACCAGATAGTCGTGGCTGCGTCGGATTTCAATGACCGAATATGGCATTCGAATTTCCCTCCATTCGAGCTCAGGTCTGGCTTCGGGTCGAAGAGCGTAGCGATTGCTGCGCCCGGCGTTGCCATAATGTCAACGGCTGCGCATGGCAATTGCGCGCTCTGCGTAGACGCTGATGACCCGAACGATTGGTACGCGAAAAACGATGGAACTTCGCTTTCAGCAGCATTCGTTTCGGGAGTTGCGGCGCTTGTCAAATCGAAATACCCCGATGACAATGCTCTATACTTGAAACGTCGAATAACGGATGGGGCCGACAAGCGCGAAGACCTGCTCCCGTATGTTGCTTCGGGAGCGCGGCTCAATGCGCTCGGCGCGCTTACGGTGCAGGTTCAAATAACCATCACTCCGCCCGTGTTCACGAAAGCCAAAGTCAAAGGCGGCGGCGCAAAGCTGAACCTGTTCGGCACAGGCATACAACCCGGCGCAAGAGTAGTCATAGGCGATAAGTTCTATTCTGCAAAGCCGAAGAACGAGAGCCTGACACAACTGCTCGCAAAAGTTCCCAAGAGCACGTTTCCGCGAGGAGTTTCTGTGCCGGTCAAACTGCGCAACCCTGACGGCGGCACAAGCGAAACGATTATAATAACCAGATGACCACTACTGCACAGCTACTTTCGCTAGAGCGCAAGCTGAAGATGTATCAGGCGCGCGAGGCGATATTAAGCCGCATCGGAACAGAAACCTTCTCCGTCATCAACCTCGATCATTTCCTGCAAGCGACTGTCACAGAAGTCGGCAAGATGATGGGCGTAGACCGATGCGACGTGATGACGCTCATGCCCGAAAACGTTTTCCGCATCACACACGAATATCGCGCAGCAGACGGGCCGGAGTTGCCTTCTCTGCTCGGGCTGGAAGTGCGCGTTGATCTGGAGCGGTTGCAGGAAGGTTTTGATCTTTACACGCCGCAGGCAATCACAGATACAGCTTCGCCGGAACTGCCTCCGGCTGTTCAAAAACTGGTCGAGAGTTTTGGCAGCAAGTCTGTCCTGATTGTGCCGATAACTTTCAACTTGCAACTGCTCGGGCTGATCGGGCTGCATCACTGCCGCGATGCTCATCACTGGAACGAAGACGAAATAAATTTCATACGCAACCTTACACAGCAGATCGCTATCGGCTATCGCTACACACACATCTACAGCGAGAAAGAGAAAGAGGCGCGCATCAACAAGGCGCTTCTTGAAATAGCAAACGACATCAACACGGGATCGGATTTTACGGAAGTGATCGAGCGCATACTTGATCGCGCGCTCGACCTGTTGAGCATTCAGGCCGCGTGCCTTGCCGTGCTCGATACCAATAACAGCGAGATTCACTTTACGAACCTGCGTACTACCGGGGCAGCCGCTTCCGATATTCTCAAACGGCCTTCGTTGAAGTTCCCTGTGCTTGAGTTGCTTCCGAAAACGGTCGAGCGCGGGCAGATGCTCAAAATACTCAGCCCTGACCAGCACGAATATGCGCGCTCCTTTCTGACAGAAGTCATTTCGGCGGGAGCTTCGATTGTCGTACCGATTTTGATAGAAGACAAAATCTTTGGCGCGCTCGTCCTGCTCTGGGAAAAACCGCAGCAATCATTTGTGAAAGAGGAAGCGGCGCTCGCCTTAGGCATCGCAGACCAGCTTGCGATTGCGCTCTCGAAGGCGAGGCTTTCAGCAGAAGTGCTCAGATTGCGCCGCGAGCTTGAGCACGCGCATACGCATCCCAGCGGCGTTGGCCTTGTCGGCAAAAGCGATAACGTCATGCGGTGCGTGCAGATGGCGCTCTACGTCGCAGACAGCTACACGACCGTTTTGCTTCAGGGCGAATCAGGCTCAGGCAAAGAGATGATGGCTGACCTGATTCAATCGCACTCGTCGCGCAAGGAGAAGCCTTATATCAAGATCAACTGCGGCGCTATCCCTGAAACGCTGCTCGAATCTGAATTGTTCGGCCACGAAAAAGGCGCGTTCACAGACGCGCGCAATCGCCGCATAGGAAAGTTTGAAGAAGCGAATGGCGGAACGTTGTTCCTTGATGAAATAGGCGAGATGTCGCTGCTTGCGCAGGTCAGGCTCCTTCGCGTGCTTCAAAACGGAGAGTTCTCGCGTGTGGGCAGCAACGAAACCATCAAGACCGATGTGCGCGTGATCGCCGCATCGAACGTAGACCTCGAAGAGGCTGTGCGCGACGGGCGTTTTCGCAGAGACCTGTATTACAGGCTGGCCGTTTACCCGATAAAACTGCCGCCTCTTCGCGAGCGGCGCGAAGACATACCGCTGCTTGCGACCCACTTCCTCGAAATTTACAAGAAGCGGTCGAACAAAAACATCACGGGTATAACTAAGAAAGCGCTTGTATGGCTCAGGCGTTACGACTGGCCCGGCAACGTGCGCGAGCTTGAAAACGCGATGGAGCGCGCGGTCATCATCACGCAAGGCCGGATGGTTGATATTGATGATCTGCCGCACGCTGTGCGCGGCGCAGAAACAAACCGCACTATTGAAATCGAAGTCGGCACTTCGATTGATGAAGTCGAAAAGCGGATGATACTTCAAACGCTTGCTTACACTCGCGGCGACCGTTCGCGCGCCGCGCAAATCTTAGGCATAGGCCGCAAGACGCTCTACAGAAAGCTACAACAATACAACCACCAAGAGACAAAAGAATAATGATTTGAAATGGAGGAAAGGCTCATGAAAAGGCTCCCGATTTTTAGTCTGTGCTTAATCGCACTGATCGCAACCGCAGCGTTTGCGCGCCCGTTGCAAAGCTCAAAGGTCGCTGGCGATTGGGACATCACGATTGAATCGCCGCAGGGCAAACGCACATCACAACTCGTAATCAAAGATGACGGCGGCAAGTTGAGCGGCGTAATGAAATCGCCGCGCGGCGAGCGCCCGCTTGAAAGCGTCAGCGTCAAAGGCAACGAGATCACCTTCACTATGACGGTCAACGCGCAGGGGCAAGACCTGGTGATTACTTATAAAGGCAAGGTTGAAAAAGATGCGATGTCAGGCGAAGCCGATTTCGGCGGCTTCGCAACCGGCTCGTGGTCTGCCGTGCCTCATAAAGAAGGCGCTGCCGCTGCGCCAAGTGCCGCGCCTCCGGCAGCCGCGTCCGACGCGAACATCACAGGCGTGTGGAATTTCACGGTCGAGACTCCGAATGGATCAGGCTCTCCCGTATTCACCTTGAAGCAGGAAGGCGAAAAGGTTACCGGCAATTACAAAGGCCAGTTTGGAGAGTCGCCTGTCACAGGATCGGTCAAAGGCGGTGAAGTGAAGATCATGCTCAAGATCAACGCGCAGGGGCAAGACCTCGATATAACCTACACCGGAAAGATTGATGGCAAAGACAGCATGAGCGGCAAGGTTGCCTTAGGCGGTCTCGGCGAAGGAACCTGGTCTGCCAAGAAGAAGCCTTAATAAAGGCAAAAGGCAAAAGGTAAAAGGCAAAAGTGACAGGAGCAATCCTTTCGCTCTTGCCTTTATTTTTGTAGCAGTCCCGTTAGGGACGACCTGTCTATAGTTAAAGCAGAATTCATACGTTCTGCAGCTCCGTAGGAGCGACCTGTTGAATCAACAGGTCGCTCCTACGGAGCTACAAATCAAGTGCTCAAACATTGCTATAGACAGGTCGGTCCTACGGAGCTTCATTACTAAAAAGTTTATGAGCGGAGGCGGGTTCTATGACAACGATGAGAAGATTGATTGCGAGCGGCTTGATAACGATTATCAGTTTGAGCGGATGTTTCTTTTTTCAACCGGCGGCGCGAGCCTCTGCAGACCTTCCGCCTTCCGATTCAATTGACCTCACTGATCTCAATTTACCTGCGAGCGAGATGCGCGGCATGATCGAGCGATACAGTGTTGATCGCGCGAGCTTGAACAGGTTTCACACCGTCGCTTTTTCTCCTGCGCGGTTGGCTCGATTGAAACAGTTTTGCTCGGAATGGCGAGCGCGACTTGCCGAGGTCAATTTCGATTCGATGAGCCAGGCGGGGCGCGTTGATTACCTGCTCTTCAAGAATCAACTCGATTACGAACTGAGGCATTTCGACATTCAATTAAAACAGTTCGCCGAAACAGAGTCGCTCATACCTTTCGCAAAGACGATCATCGAGCTTGAGGAATCACGGCGGCGCATGGAGCCGATCAATTCTGAAAAGACGGCGGCCCAGCTTACATCCTTGAGCAAACAGATCAACGACATTCGCAAGGCCGCTGAAACCGCTAAACCAGAAGACAAAGCGAACGGCAAATCTGAAACAGTCAAAATGAAAAAGACTGTAGCGAATCGCGCAAGCGTAACGATCAACAGCTTGAAAAACACGCTGAAAGACTGGTTCGGTTTCTACAACGGCTACGACCCGATGTTTACGTGGTGGGTTGGCGAGCCTTACAAGCAAGTGGACAAATCGCTCACAGACTATGCCACGTTCCTGCGCGAAAAGGTGGTCGGCGTGAAGCCTGACGACAGCAACGCTATCGTCGGCGACCCGATAGGGCGCGAGGCGCTACTGAGCGAGCTTGCTTACGAGATGATTCCTTACACCCCCGAAGAGTTGATTGCCATCGCAAAGAAAGAGATGGATTGGTGCGAAGCCGAAATGTTGAAAGCTTCGCGCGAGCTTGGTTA
>DATEKX010000440.1:0-9173 GCA_035277165.1 Blastocatellia bacterium
TTCAGCCCGAGCGGACACCAGCATCATGGGTTGTACGCAGGACTTGTGATTGAGCCTACTGATTCGGTTTGGACCAATCTGACAGGCACTCAGACGTTCGGCACTCGCGCAGATGGCGGGCCGACCAGCTTTGCAGCGAACATACTTGCGGGGCCGGGACAGGCACGAAGCTATCGCGAGTTCCTGTTAGAGATAGCCGATTTCGCAATCGTCTACACACCGGATCTTATTCCAGTGAATCCGCCGAACCGCGTCGAGCATGCTCAACCGTTCGTCGTCGGCTCGGTGATCATAGACCAGCCGGAACAGCATCCGTTCCCTGAAGCCATATCAGCAGCAGACCCCGGAACGATGTTGATCAATTACAGGCACGAGCCGATACCGCTGCGCATTGGTCAGATGGTAGGCGGCACGTTCCAGCAGAAGGCCGGTATACCCGGTGACATGGCATACGCATTCAGTTCGATAGTGCACGGCGATCCGTTCACTCCGATACTGCCTGCTTACCCGGGTGACCGCGTTCAGGTGAGAATCCTGCAAGGAGCGCAAGAAGAGCAGCACATCATGAACATCCACGCTCACAGGTGGTATTTCGAGCCGGGGACTCCTCATGATCCTACTCAACAGAACAATTCAGGATTCACCAATTCTCAAGCAATCGGAATATCAGAGCACTTCGAGTTCAACTTCAACGACAAGGTCGCTCCGGTATTCAGCAGCAACGGAATAGCTGACTTCCTGTACCAGTCAGCGCCGACCGATGATCTGTGGAACGGGATGTGGGGGCTGATGCGCACCTACAAATATTTCCAGCCGGGTATAATCAACCTGCTGCCGAATAATCCGTTCGTTCCGCCGCCTGCTCCGGCTGGTGGCGCAGGAACTAACGCTGCAGATGCGACGCCGCCGGGATCTGTAGACCCTATTAATGCGGTGAAAAGTGGAGCGCCGACCACTCCGTTCGGCAATCCCGAAAAAGTTGCTGCGCCTCCGAAACCCGGCGAGCCAATCGCGGTCGATGATAGTATCGCAACGACCGATCCTAAGACGCCCGATCCTTTCACTGGCGACGGCACGATGTCGCCGGATGAGACCGTTAGCAAATTAGGCGTTGTGAGCAACAATGATGTAAAAGCAGCAGCAGCGCCAACCGGCGGCATCAACACTTGTCCGACCGTGCCTGGAATGCCGATCAGAAACGTCATAATCGAGGCATGGCTGGCCAAGGATCTTCTTGCTGCGCTTCCAAATGGCGCGAAGGGCATCATCTACAACAGCAAGTTCGACTTCTTCGATCCGGCAGGCATTGTTTACATCAAAGCCGCAGACCGCGCGGCGATTGCTGCCGGGACGAAGATACTTGAACCTCTGGTGATGCGTGTCAACGCTGGCGACTGCGTCAACGTAACGTTCCGCAATCGCCTGCCAAGCACGGGTGTGCCGGAATACAACAGCTTCAACGAAGTGCCGCCAATCATTCCGAAGTTCAACTTCAATCAGTTCAAGACCTCGAAGCGATTGACCGTACATCCGCAAGTCGTGACCTTCGATGTGAGCGGTTCTGACGGTGGAGCTATCGGATTCAACCCCGACACGACGGTCGGGCCGGGCCAGTCTATTAAATATGCCTGGTACGCAGGCTTAATAGACGTGGACAATTTTGGCAACATCACACTGACGCCTGCCGAGTTCGGCGTGACGAATCTGCGCGATTACGGCGACGTGATCAAGCACAGCTCGCACGGCGCAGTTGCATCACTGGTGATCGAACCGAAAGGCTCGAAGCATTACGCCATCGGGACGACGACCCCGATCAGGAGCGGCGCACAGGCCGACATCGTGGGCGCAGGTGGTGCGCTACTGTTCCGCGAATTCGTAGTTCACTATCAGGATGACGTGACGATGAAGAGCCCTGATTCGGGCGGCATCGGCATGGAAAATCAAGGTGGTGAGGACGATTCGGAAGACACAGGCATGAAGGCGTTCAACTACAGGACTGAGCCGATTTGGGCGCGTTTCGGGCTTCCGCCAGAGACTACGCTCGAAGACCTCAACAACCTGGATTACAAGAACAGCTTGAGTTCAAACACCCCAAGCTTCAACTGCGGTGTGACACCTTGCGACCCGTTGACGCCTATCTTCGAGGCGAAGCCGGGAACCAATGTTCGATTCAGGCTGGCTCAATCTGCCGGACACCCCAGACAGCACGGCTTCACGCTGTTCGGGCACCATTGGAATTTCGAGCCGTGGACGAATAACTCGCTTAAGCAGGGAACCAATCCTTTGACGTTCGATATTGGCTCCTACAGCGGATTCGGCCCGACCCGTCATTTCAACATCCTGACTGTGGCCGGAGGATTGCGACAGAAGACGGGCGATTTCCTTTACAGGACGCAAGACAGCTTCAGTTTCGCTGGCGGACTGTGGGGAATCTTCCGAGTATCACTGACAGCTCCTTAATCCCTCTCCAAAGTTTGCCGGGTTAATCAAGGGGCTAAACGGTGCGGGCTTGATTCATTGCGAATCAGGCTCGCACCTTAATGTTTCATCGTGAAACACAGCTTTGAAGCTTATTGCTGCCTTATTCGAGTTTATAAAGGGCTTTATGATAACTGAATCAGGGGAACGGGTTTTGCTCAATTTGAGCACTCAATACCGAGTAAGTAATAACACAGATACAAATGAGGCGAATATGAAACGACGGAGCGGCTTCATGAAACAATCGCTACTGAGGGTGATGCTTTTTATTCTGGCTGCGGCTTCCGTAGCCGTGGCACAGGACGATCAAGCGTTTTATCGCACAAAATCAACAGCACCGAGCGGAAAGAATGCTACGCAGAGATTCGAGAAAGAGGGAATTGCCGTTGATTTTTCGATCAAGCCTGCTGGCGACAATAAGTCGCCAGATCAAAAGTTGCTGGCCGGGGCCGATGCTGTAGTAACTTTTCGCGTAACCGACTCGCACACGGGCCAGCCTGTCAGGGGACTTCGCCCAAATGCATGGGTAAGCGCCCGCGCCTTTGAGCACCTGCCGAACGAGGCGGAATGCAAAGACAAGATAGCCACGTTTATGGGCGGCATGTTGAGCGTGCGACCTGAGGTAAACCTCAACGCTTATTATCTGCTCACTCTCAATCACGACAACACGATCACTTTCATCAACCCACAGATATCATTCAGTTCGACGAAGCTGGAAAGCATAATAACGCTTCCCGGCAAAGGGGCCGACTGGGCCTTCTCGAAAGCGAAAGACCTGCTTTATGTCACGCTGCCGGATCAGGCGCAGGTTCTTGTGATCAATACTATAACCAGAAAAATTTTCTCTACGGTGATGATCGGCGAAAAGGCGAAGCCTGTGCGAATAGCGATTCAGCCGGACGAACGTTACGTGTGGGTAGGGCTTGATGATTCGCCGAACGTGGCCGCGATTGAGGCGGCGACCGGCAAGCTTGCGGCAATAGTGCCTGTCGGTAATGGATTGCACAATCTGGCGTTCACCGATGACAGCCGGTTCGTCTATGTCACAAACAGCGCCGCCGATACGGTTTCCGTAATCGAGACTAAAACGCTGACAAAGGTTGCCGACATCAATGTGGCAAAGACGCCCGTTCCAATCGCCTATAGCAGCGCGAGCCAGTTTTTCTACGTCGCGGGGATTAACGGCGCTTCGATAAGCGTGATTGACCCGAACAAGCAAAAAGAGATTGCGAGCATTCCGGTCAAGCGAGGCGTTGTCGCATTGAGGTTCGCTCCTGATGGTCGTTACGCGTTTGCGGTCAATCAGGTCGAAAGCAATGTTTCGGTTATTGACGCGGCGACGAACTCAATCGTAGCAAGCACAGCGGTAGTGAAGGGGCCGGATCAAGTGGCTTTCACACGGCGCTTTGCATACATTCGCGGCATAGAATCGGATAAGTTTTCGCTAATTGATTTCGGCGAAGCTGCTAAAGGCAAGCTCGCGCCGGTCACTATTCAAGCCGGGCAGAATCCTCCGAGCGCATCGCCGGAAGACATAAACGTCGCCGATATGATTGCGCCAACGCCCGAAGGCAATGCCGTAATGATCGGTCACGCGCCGGATCAAGTGGTCTACTATTACACCGAAGGACTGATGGCTCCGAGCGGAACCATCAGCAACTACAAACGCCGCGCACGCGCTGTAATGCTTGTTGATCACAGCCTGTCCGAAGTCGAGCCGGGCACATACGCCGTGCCGGTCAAACTCAGGCGAGCGGGCCGATTCGACGTTCCCATGCTCATAGATCAGCCGCGCCTCACTAATTGTTTTGTGGTTGAGGTCGCCGATTCGCCTCTGGCTGAAAAACAGGTTGCGCGAACGCCTATCGCTTCCGAAGCGTTGTTCAAAAATCAAAAGTTCAAGCCGGGCGAGCCTACAAAGCTGAGATTTAAGATTCTGGATTCGATTACCAAAGAGCCGGTCACTGGCATCAGGGACGTTCGCGTTCTGGCCTTTGAGCCTCCCGGCGTATGGCAACAGCGACAGTTTGCGACAGAAGTTGAAAAAGGCATCTACGAAGTGACGCAGGTTTTTCCTGCGAGCGGGCTTTACCAACTGATGATTGCGGTTGAATCGAAAGGCGTGCGTTACTCTGATATGCCCTCAACTGAAATCGCAGTCATACAGGATGCGAAAGAGGGCGCGAGCAATCATTAACTTGATCGTGACTGCGCCATCGCTATGCGTTATAATCATCACCGCATCAAAGTTGTTGCTGGCCGAAAGCTTCGGTCAGCAACAACTTTGATGCTCCTGCTTTTCGACTTCTGTGGACAAACATCGAAGACTGAATTTCCCGATATGAAATGTTTCTGAATATGTATTTTTTCTCCCAATACAATCTCCCCATAAATGGGCAACGGTTAAGGGATAGTTCTATCCGCAACCTGCAAGCGGGATGAAACAGCAAAGCACAGATCAAACGTTCTTTTCGTCACGCTGAAAAAGATGCCATTACAGCTTCTCAAATAAGAAGAAGCGCAGGACGCAATCTGAATAATTTGTAAGCCGAAGTCGAAGCCCTGCGGCGAGACTTGCAATGAATCCGCTCGATGTCTCATTCGTCGAGTGAAACCTCTTATACATTCCACATCGCTTTAGATGTGCTTTCAAAGGGATCAAAGGAGCATCAACATGAAGATTCGATCAACCAAGCTTGCGATTATCGTGTTAATGATGGCTGCTTTCGGCGTGTTCGTATTTGCCCCGCAAAGCTCTGCGCACGACAAAGACACGTCTGCCTCCGGGCCGGGCAGAGGAGACCCGACAGATCAGAACCTGACGGCGAGGCTTCGGCAATTAGGATTTACAGGCAATATCGAATCAACGCTGGAGAGCAGGCTGAAACGTCGCATAGACAAAAAGCTTGCAGAGATTGGCCGAATGCTTTGGTTCGATACTATCGGCGGCTTGAATGATGATAACACGTGCGCAGGGTGTCATTCGCCTACGAACGCATTTGGAGATACGCAATCAATCGCCATCGGCATAGAAAACAACGGCATCGTAGGGCCAGACCGAACGGGGCCGCGCAACCAGCGCCGCACACCAATGGCAATCAATACCGCTTTCTTTCCCAATCTGATGTGGAACTCGCGATTCAGTTCGCTTTCAAACGATCCGTTTGATAACAGCGCGGGATTCCAGTTTCCACCGCCCGAAGGGTTGTTGCTTTCAGACCTTCCGCACCTGCTCACTGCTCAGGCATTCATTCCGCCCACGGAGCGGAACGAGGTCGCAGGCTTCGATTTTCCCGGAGACAATTTCGACATTCGTGATGAAGTTTTGCGCCGATTGAACACCATCCAGAACTATCGAAAATTATTCGGAGACGTGTTTCGAGAAGTAAAAAACGGAGCGCCAATCACGTTCGAGATGTTTGGAAAAGCGATTGCCGAATTCGAGTTTACGTTGACCTTTGCCGATGCGCCCATAGATAAATTTGCGCGCGGCCAGAAGAATGCAATGACGAGCGACGAAAAAAGCGGAGCGCTGCTTTTCTTTGGCAGAGCGCGATGCGTCGAATGTCACGCCGTATCAGGTTCGTCTAACGAGATGTTCAGCGACTTTAAAGATCACGTGATAGGCATACCGCAGATCGCGCCAGCCGTTACCAACAGCGTATTTGATGGGCCGGGGGCGAACGAAGATTTCGGGCTTGAACAGATCACAGGCGACGCGAATGATCGTTATAAGTTCCGCACTTCACCAATCCGAAACGTAGCCCTGCAGCCGACCTTCTTTCACAACGGAGCCTTTACCGATCTCGAAGCTGCTGTGCGCCATCACCTCGACGTATTCACTTCCGCGCTCAACTACACGCCAGCTTCGCAAAATCTGGACGCAGACCTCACAGGGCCGATGGGGCCAATCGAGCCTGTGCTGGCGCGCCTGGACCCGATTCTTGCGACGCCAATCATGCTGAATGAGCAGGAGATACAACAACTCGTAGCCTTCGTGCGCAATGGCCTGCTCGACTCGCGCGCCAGACCGGAGAACTTGCGAAAGCTCGTTCCGGGTTCCGTGCCGAGCGGCAGACCCGTGTTGACGTTTCAATTCGGGCGTGGGCGATAATTTCAGAGGAATGTATGGGCAGGGACAAGCTCTGCCCATACATGAATTAATTCAAGTGCGGGAGGTCAGCAGGAGGTACAAGCCGCCCGCGCCGAACAACATGTTTGGCCCCCAGGCCGCCAGCATCGGAGGCAGCATCTCGTATCTTCCCATCTGCTCGAACAGCGAGAGCAGTCCCCAGTACAAGAGCCCTATCGCCATTCCAATAGCCACGCCATAGAGAGCGCCGCGCTTGCCGACGGAAAAAGAGAAGGGAAGCGCGACTATCACCATGACAAGACATGCCAACGGAAACGCCATCTTGTTTTGCAAAGCTATGCGCAGGTCGAGCACGTCAAATCCCGATTGTTGCAAGTCCGCAATCTTGCGGCGCAATTCCGTGAGCGTCATCGAAGTCGCGCCGCGCGAATCTTTCTTGAAGTACTCTGGCCGCTCGGCCAGTGAGATGCGACGTTCTTTGAAAGCCTCGAAAGCGATTAATCGCTCGCCTTCAAATTTGCGTTCCCATCCGTTTTCAAGCACCCATTGCTGTTCGGCGTTGTCCCACGATGCTCGTCGCGCAAAGATGCGACGCTTGATTTCAAACGGGTCTTTTGAAAGATCAAGCACGTTTATTCGAGCGAAGTTGTTATTTGATGGATCGAAATAGGCGTAATTAAATATTCGCGAATCAATGCCGAATAACCATTGGTTGGTTGTTTGATAAAAAGTCTGCGGAGGCTCCTGCCCTTTGCGAATCAAATAGCGGAGATTGTTCTGTCGCCTGTTGGTGAAAGGAAGAATGTAGTCTTGATTGAAAAAGACCACGCCCGACAAAACAATGGACGCAAGCAGCGCAGGCGCTGCGAGTCTGTAGATGGATTGCCCCGATGCTTTGAGTGCGACTACCTGGCTCGTTTTTTGAAGCAGACCAAATGTGATCATTACCGCAACCAGCGCAGCAAGCGGCGTCACGTAATTGACTATCATCGGCAGCAGAAAGACAAGGTAATTCATCACCACCGACCAATCAATGCGATTGCGCGTTATGTAGTCGAGTAATTGAAAGAGCGTAATGATTATGAACAGCGCGGAAAACCCGGCGAGTATGTAAAAGAAGAATCGCGCAAGGTCGGCTAGCACCAGTTTATCGAGCAACTGAGGTATTCGGGAAACAGAGACGCGGCGACGAGCAGGGACCAGTGGCCGGTTATCGGCAGTGGTTTTCCGATTCTTACTTCCCGATATGTCGTTCGCTGATTGCTGTAGAGCAATTGTTGCTTCTTTGGTTCCAGCCATCTGTGACTGTCTTGAAGGCCATAAATGGCGAAGATTTCTGAGCAACGACATCGGATCGGAACCGGGACGGCGTTGAAGCAAAATCACTACAACACCGAGCGCAGCCAGTGTGATGTTGGCCAGCCATACGCCGAGCCATACGGGAAGCTTGCCTGACACGGCTGCATGCTGGCCTGACAGCGCCAGCAGGTAATAGCAGATTGTGAATGCCAGTCCGAGCAATAATCCGAATGACCGGCCCGTGCGCACGTTGCTGATGCCGAAGCCCACGCCAAGCAGTGCAAAGACGAGACAGGCCGTCGGCAATGCCAGCCGCTTGTGTATCTCTGCGCGCCATTCCAGGCGATCACTTTCAGGTGGAGTGTAATTCAGCAGTTGGCTCCATTGCATCTCTTCGACCTGGCTCGGCTCCTGATCTATGCCTGTGGCCTCATTTTTGTTTTCGTTCGAGACTTCAATCCCCAGCGTCATCTCGCCGAAGCTGCCCGAAGCGTATGGCCCTTGATTGCGATTCTTCTTTTTGTCTTTGTCAGGAGGCGTCGAGTCCGCAGCTTGTGTTGAAGCCGGAGATGGATTATCTGCGGCGGCATTCGCGCGCGAATCTGCTGACCGCGCGCCGTTTGAATCTGTCTGATCCTGTGCGGAAGATTTGTTTGTGCTGGTCTGATGCCAGGTTCCGTGCTCCAGGTAGAGTTCAGGCATCTCTGATCGTTCGCCTTGCCTGAGCGAGCCGGAAGACGCTGTCACTATCTTCATCTCCGAGGGGTCGTCGCCGAGGTCAACCAGAAAGACGTTGTGCCAGATGTTGCGCGCGCGATCAATGTCTTCGATGTAGAGAACTTTTTGCGGAATGCTTTCTTCAAATACTCGCGGCTTGATTTCAGCGTTCAAGCCTTGAAAGATAAGGCTCTGATTGGCCTTGAGGTTGGTCAGTTGATGCACCGAGCGCGGAAGCAGATTGAACGTGATGTGCAGCATCGCTGCCGACACGACCACAGCCAGCGCGATTACAGGCATGAGCATTCGCAATCGAGAGATGCCGCTCGCTCCGAGAGCTACGATTTCGCTGTCGCCTGAGAGACGACCTAACCCGACGAGCGTGCCCATCAACAAAGAGATCGGCAACGTGAATACGAGTATGCCCGGAACAAGCGCTGCCATGACTCGCCAGAGCGTTTGCATCGGCAGCCCGTTGCGAGATGCTACGACGAGCAGTTCCGAAAATCGGCTTGCTTCATGCGCAAAGATTATCGCGGTCAGTAACAGCAGACTGAGCAATAGGTAAGGCACTATCTCGCGGATT
>DATEKX010000441.1:0-10505 GCA_035277165.1 Blastocatellia bacterium
AAGAATTTGAATGTTATCGAAGATGAAGCCCAACTAACGGACATGGGGTTGACTGACGAAGAACTGGACGGAATCAGGGGCGGCGGACTCACAGGCTCGGACGATGGCGGCGGAGGTGGTATGGGCGGCGACTGGGTCATCAACCATAACGAGACTATTCTCACAGATACGCTGAACTGAAAGTCGCTATGACTTCTGAAACATCACAGGCTTCTGACGATGCTCGGAAACAGAAGGTTTGCGAACTGGCCCTGCGCGCCGACTCTTGTCGCGCGCAGGGTCGTTACAATGAATCGGAGGCGCTGTTTCGCCGCGCACTCAACCTTGCTGAACATATCTTCGCCGATGATAGTGAACTCCTGCCTCTGCTCAACAACTTCGCCGTGTTGTACAAATACAGCGGCCAATTCGATGAAGCAGAGATGATGTACCGCCGCGCCCTTCGTATTGCCGAAAGCAGATTTGGCGAACGCCATGCCATAGTCGCCACGCTCTATCATAATCTTGGCGGGCTGGAACACGCGCGCAGCAATTACACAGCGGGTGAACCATTGGCCCGTCGCTCTGTTGAAATACGCAGGACATTGCTCGGCGAAGAGCATTTTGACGTAGCTGCGGATATGGCCGCTCTGGCAGGGATACTGGATGGGCTGGGCAGGTATGACGAATCTGAACCGATCTATCATCGAGTGCTTGAAATCTTTGAGCGTGAAGTCGGCCCGGAGAGTTATGAAATCGCTGTCAACCTGAATAACCTCGCAGCCGTCTATGCCGCTCAAGGCAAGCTAGAGGCAGCCGAACAGATGTACTGCCGCGCGCTTGCGATCAAAGAAAAATTGTTGGGCGCGGATCATCCCGATGTGGCCGTGACGCTCAACAACATGGCCCTGCTTGCAAAACATCGAGGCGAACTGACAATGGCCGCAGCGATCTATGAACGTGCTCTCTCTCTATTCGAGCGCGCACTTTACCCCGCGCATCCCCGCTTGCTTACGTGTCGCGCAAACTATGGAAGGTTGCTGCGCAGACTCGACATGGCGACGGCGAACAAATAAACCAGACCTGTCGTGATAGTTTCCGCCGCAGACTTCCGCCTTAGAAGATGAGCGCGAATTATGCGCTCTCGGTAAATATCAAACTTTTATGAAAAGGACGCATGCAAAATGAGAATTATGAAGATGGTTACTTTACTATTGTTCGCGGCGGCGCTTCTGCTGCCCATTACTTTTACGAGCGCAACACAGTATCAACCCGCAACCGAAGCGCCGACCGGCTTCAATAATAAGACCAACGGGCTAGTCTCACAGGATCAGTTCGATGCCGACAGAGAGGTGTTCGACGAGCCTAAGCTTATAAGCGATGGACTCGGGCCAGTCTACAGCTTCAACACCTGCAATGGATGCCACGCGCAGGAAACGAGCACCTTGTACGCAGGACTGAGAGCCGGGCGTTACGACGGCGAGAATTTCTTTGAGCATCCGGGCGGCTCGCTCATTCAATCCCGCGCCATTGACCCGGCCTTACAGGAACATGTTTTGGACGGCAACGAGGTCAGGGCATTTCGCATGCCTTTAAGCTTGCTCGGCGACGGCTTTGTCGAAGCCATCAGCGACGACACGCTCATAGCAATTGCAAACGGCCAGCCTGAGCAATCCGGCGGGCGAATCGCGGGCGAGGTCGTTTGGGTGCCTGTGCTCGAAGCTGGGGGCGCGCCCCGCGTGGGCAGATTCGGTTGGAAGAATCAGCACGCCAGCCTGGTATCGTTTTCAGCCGACGAATATCTTAACGAGATGGGCATAACCAATCCTCTGCTGCCGACTGAGAACACGTCTAACGGAGTTTCGGTTGCCGAATACGATACTGTCGCTGACCCGGAAGATGACGGGGCTGGCGTAGAAACTGTCGCCCGGTTTATAAGAGCCACTACTGCGCCGCCGCGCGATGAATATCTGGCGGCTACGACTGAGGCAGGGGCAGGCGAAAGCCTATTCAATCAAATAGGCTGCGCCATCTGCCATACGCCAAAGATCACAACCGCTCCTCCGGGCACGCTCAACAACGGCGGGCGCTTCACTGTGCCCGAGGCGCTGGGCAACAAGATTATTCACCCGTTCAGCGATTTCTTGCTGCACAACGTTGGGACAGGCGACGGCATAGTTCAGAACGGCGGCCCGTCAACGCGCAACAAGTTGCGCACGCCGCCGCTGTGGGGTCTGCGCACTCGCAACCGGCTTATGCACGACGGCCAGTCGTTAAGCTTAGACAGCGCGATCCTGCGACATGGCGGCGAAGCTTCTCAGGTCATAAGCAGCTATAAGCGATTGAGCGATGAGCAGAAGAGCCGGTTGATCACTTTCCTCAAATCGTTATAACGGGTCAGAGATATTGAGGGAAACATTTAGCGCCTCGCCGGTTGATTACAGACCGCTTTGTAAGGAGTTTCTTTATGGCTGCTGACTCTGTTGCTTTAAATGACGAGCGCGATGTAGCTCAGACATTCTTCGCCTTCGCGCCGCCTCATTGGGCCGCTCGCGGACTCAGTTATGCGATTATCGCAATAGTCCTGATCGCCGCTATCGCTGTGGTAGTCATCAAACTGCCCGAAACCGTAACGGCGGATTTCGTGCTCGTGCCTGTGCGAGGAACCGACCCTATCAGGGCCACTCGGAAAGGCGTTGTCAACAACGTATTCGTCAACGAAGGCAAGTCGGTCAATCAAGGCGATGTGATAGTAACGCTCAGGTCAGAGTCGGCGGGCGACCGCGCGGGAGAGTTGATGATAGCTCAAACCCGGCTTGCAGGCGCGGGCGAAAGTTTCATAAACGCGAAGGCGAAGTTCACGGCTCAGGCTCTCGCAGACGAGCAGGACGCGCGCAAACTCGCCGCTCGTGTTGAACACCTCGAAGGGTTAATTACGCTCAAGCGCCAGCAGATGGCTTTGTTGAAACAGATGGCAGACAGCTACGAGAAACTCTATCGCGAGGGCATAGCCAGCCGCGCGCAGTTGGCTGAGAAACAACTCGGACTGGCAGACCTCACTGCGGAGTTGAATAAGCTCATCGCCGAACAGAGCGAAACGCGCGCAGCGATTGAACACATGAAGATCGACTCCTCAGCGCGCCGGGCCGAATTCAAAGAGGTAGAGCGGGCATACAGGGAAGCGACGGCGACCGGCGAGATTCGCAGCGCCGCCCTCAGAGCGGGGCTTGCCGGAAGCGATGGTAATGAAATCCGATTGACGGCTCCGTGCGCGGGAACGATTCTGCGCTTGCATGTAAAAAACACCGGCGCAGTCCTGAACGAAGGCGATGTAGTGGCCGAACTTGTATGCGCAGGCGAAACGATTCAGGCCGAATTGAAGGTGCCGGAAGCAGGAGTGGGCAAATTGAAAACCGGCCAGGGAGTTAAATTGAAATACGATGCTTTCCCATACCAGCGCTACGGCGTGAGGCGCGGACGCCTGTCCTGGCTCAGTCCGGCAGCCGTAGAGACAAAAGAGGGCGCACCGTTTAAAGCATATGTTGAAATAGCCGACGGTGAAATGGTCGTTCAAGGCCAGTCGCGCACGTTGCTGGCAGGCATGAGCGGCAAAGCGGAGATCGTCATCGGCAAACGCTCGCTGATCGAATATGTTTTCGAGCCTTTGAGACAGTTGAAGGAAAACTTCAGTGATTTGCCGGACGAGATGTCCAAACGTTGAGTCATTTGTGTTGAAGCAGCCAGATGTCGGCTTCGACAGATTCTCGTATGTAGTAAAGCCACCGATTGTCGCGCGAGAGCTTGAAAGCGATGATCCTGTCGGGCGCTTCGGTGAAAAAGGGATGCTGTTTTTTTGTCGCGGTGTCCGTGATGAAGATTGCGCCATCAAAAATGAAGAGCACTCGGCGGTCATCCTGCAACCATGCGGCTGAAGAGGAGCCGGAATCGCTGATCTTTTCAAGCTGGCCCGTCTCGATTGAATAGACAGTGAAAATCGGGAGACTGCCGGGCGCGATCACTCCGGCAATCAGTCTGCGCCCATCCGACGACCATGCGCCGGGCCAGAATTGCAACGGCGGCTCGCGTTTGGGGTTGAGCATTTGCGGAGTTTGCTCGCGCCAGGGTTTATCAACTTCGATGCTCCAGGTCTCGCCCCTGACGTTTGTGAAGCTGAGCCTTTTACCATCAGGCGACCACAGGGGCGTGAGCGCCTTGTCATCGCCTGCTTCGGTCAAGCGCCGCAAGCCTGTCCCGTCCGCGTTGATGAGCCAGATTTCAAAATTGCCGCTGCGAGTGGAATAGAAAGCTATCCGCTTACCATCAGGCGACCATTGCGGGCCACGGTCTCTGTATTCGTCGTCGGTCAGCCACTGAGGCCCTCCGCTGCCATCGCTGTTTAGTATGGCGAGGTCTTCTTGAGCATTTGCCACTGTGGTACACACCAGGCGCTCTCCGTCGGGCGAAAGATCAAAGTCTACTCCCTGTCTCGACCACTGAGTCTTCGCCTCAGGCTGTCTTATGACATGTTCGCGACCGGCATCAATTTCGACGCGGTAGAGATTGCGCTTGAGGCTGACATTGACGAAAGCCAGCCGCTTGCCGTCGCGCGAAAAACTGATGTGCTGGCTGAAAGCAGAGGGCGTGGGCACAAGCTCCGGCGCAGAAAGCGCTCGGCCCGTCTGTTCGTCAATCGCAACGCGCCACAGTTGCATTCCACCCGAGCGGTCGCTGACGAAGTAAAGGTATTTACCGTCGGGCGACCAGATTGGATTCCAGTCAGTCGCCGCGTCGTTCGTCACCTGCACGGCCTCGTCGCCTCCCAGATTCATCGTCCAGATATCCCGCTGGCTGCTCGCGTCCATTGCCCAGTAAGCCAGCCGATGGCTGTTGGGCGACCATTGCGGCTGCACTACATCTCTTGTGGTGATGAGCCGTTTTTCAAACGTTTTAATGTTGACCGCCCAGAGACGGTGCGGCGAAATCTGTCGCTCGCGCGGGTCTCTGAATCTCTCTTCGGTGTAAATGACCTCTTGGCTGTCACAAGACCATGCCGGTTGATAAGCCAGGCCTCTATCGCTTAACCGCCTGACCGATTCGCCCGAAGCGCCCATGACGAAGATGCCGCCGCCATCGCGCTCCGAGCGGAAAGCTACGTATGCGCCGTCGGGCGAAAAAGCCGGTTGCGTGTCGTCACCTGAAAAACTTTCGGTCAGATTCTGCGCATTGAAGCCGCCCACGCGTTGCGTAAATATATCCCAGTCGCTGCCGCTGCGCCGCGCGTAAACGATAGTGTTGCCGTCGGGAGATATGCTGGGAAAGAATTCCTCGTGCGGGAAATCCGTAACCTGAGTGGAACGCGCTGTGAGCCACGGCGAAGGCTCGATCTTTTCATCCCTACCGAGCAGCCAGACAAAAGACAAAACTGCCAGAATGAAAATTGCCGCCGCAATAGCGAGCACGGGTTTCGTAATCAGCAGGCCGGATGATTTAATCTCTTTCGGTTGGAAAGAAGCGGTGCCCGACTTGATCGAAGCCGAATCAAGTTTGCGCTCGAATCGCCTCAACTCGGCCCGGAGATCGCTCGCCGTCTGATAGCGAAGGTCGCGATCCTTTTCCAAAGCGCGATTGACTATAAGTTCCATCTCGACGTTTGCGTCCTCGATGACGGCTGTGAGCGGGGCGGGTTGATGGTACATGATCGCGTCGAGAATGGAAGCAGTAGAATCTCCCTTGAAAGGCACTGCTCCCGTGAGGAGTTCATACATCAACACTCCGAGGCTGAAGAGATCGCTGCGATGATCAACCTCAATACCCGAAGCCTGTTCCGGCGACATATAGGCAACCGTGCCAAGCACAGTGCCGGGGCTCGTCCTGTCAGGATCGCTCGGACTGGACCTCTGTTCTCGCTCTTTAAGTTTGACCAGCCCGAAATCGAGTACCTTGACGTAACCGTCCGGTCGCACTATTACATTTTCCGGTTTTATATCGCGATGGACCAGCCCCGCGGTATGCGCCGCCTGCAGAGCATCAGCCACTTGCGAGCATATATTTATTGTGTCTTTGGCTCGCGGCGGGCTTTGCGCTATCAATTGGCGTAGGGTCTGACCTTCCACATATTCGGCGGCGATGAAATAGGTTCCGGCCATCTCTCCTATGTCATAAATTGTGATGATGTTCGGATGATTGAGCGCGGAAGCGGCGCGGGCTTCGCGCTCGAACCTCCGAACTCGGTCTGTGTCTCGCGTGAATTGTCGCGGCAACAACTTGAGCGCCAGTTTGCGCTTCAACCGTTCATCGCGCGCCAGATATACCTCGCCCATCCCGCCGACGCCGAGGACAGAGATGACCTGATAGGCTCCGAGTCGCTTTCCGACCATCGATGCCTGTCTTTCACTGGCCAGAAGCCGAGCAGCCATATCGAGCGCCGGAGTATTGAGAAAAGATTCAGAGTGCGAGTGAGCTTCGAGCAGCGATTCGACTTCGCGCCGCAACTGATCATCGCCCGCGCAGGCAGCGGCCAAAAAGTCGGCGCGTCTCTCTGGCGGGCATTCCATAGCCTGATCAAGCAGGTTATCTATTTTGGCCCAGCGTTCAGCGTCCATAAACGAGGAGGTGAAGAATTCATGGCCTGCGGTTCAATTCGCGGTAAAGCCAGGCTCTCGCCTTATTCCATTCGCGGATCACTGTGATCGTCGATATCTGTAGCACTTCGGCGATCTCTTCGTTGCTTAACCCGCCGAAGAAACGCAGTTCGACGATGCGGCTTTTGCGCTCATCTATCTCCGCTAGACTTGTGAGCGTGTCATCTAAGGCGACCAGATCAGCGCTGCGTCCCGCGCTGACAGTGAGAACTTCATCGAGTGAAACTTGAGGCGCAGTGTGGCCTGCGAGGCGCGGGCGCTGGCGCGCGAAATCAACCAGAATGCGCCGCATCAGTTGCGCCGAAACTCCGAAAAAATGCGCCCGGTTTTTCCACTCGACATTCTTCCAGTCGATCAATCGCATGTAGGCTTCATTAACCAGCGCCGTCGGTTGCAGCAGATGCCCTGCGCGCTCATGTCCCATGTAGCGTCTGGCCAGCCTGTGCAGTTCGGCGTGCACCATCGGGGCCAATTGTTCGAGCGCCGATGGGTCACCGTTATTCCAGGCTATCAGCAGTTGCGTTACATTATGAGAGGAGTGTGACGCCATAAGACTCCAGATACAGCTTGGCCCGCATGCCTGACCGCTTATAAGGTAGGCAGCTTATACTTGTCATTTACCAGTTTGAAATGCATTTCACCTTCGGTTCCGAGACACCGGCAGATATGCGAAAACCAACCCTCGCGCCTCAGAGCTAACGGCTAGGTCAGTTTATCTGACGGCAGCAGCGATTGGTAGTGCGATCAGCAATTTCGACTCTGCTCATTAACTGGTGTGCGTCAGCGCATAGCCGCCCAACGTGATCTTGTCTGTCGCTGCGTGTTTCTCATGGGAATAATTTCTATCGGTTAGGGGATTATTAAAGAGCACGCTTTCGGTCTGCTTGCCGGAAATCTCTGCGAGTTGAGACGGAGCTTTGAGAGCGTGATGGAGCGAAGGTCTAGCGCCGCTACGCATGCAAGATGAAATGGAAGTCAAAAGCAATAGAAGCACTCCGCGAGTTCATCAATTACTCGATAACGCTTTCTCTGCCATTTCGGGAGATCATCGCCACTACTCATTAGAGCACCGCCTGTTCAACACTATTGCCCTGCTCAACGCGGTGACAAATGTTGGTGGCGCGTTCTCCATAATCAGCAATAACGATCCAGCCTTCTTGCTGGTTCTTCAACTCGGAACAGGAGTTCTTTTCCTGCTCTTCTATTATTTGTCCAGATTCCGAAATCTGTATCACTCGTTGTACTGGCCTTTCGTACTGCTCATTCTGGCTTTTTTGTTTATAAACTCGCTTCGAAATGCAGGCTCGACGGGCGGGGCACATTACTACTTCATTCCAGCTCTGGTTATAGCGATTGTTCTATCGCGAAAGGCACTTACCACCGTACTAGCCATTTTGTTATTCGGAGTGGCGACGGGCGCATTCTTGCTTTTAGAGCACGCCCACCCCGAATGGATCATACCCTACTCCAACCCTCAAGAGAGGCTCTTCGACATTCTGACCAGCTTGGTTTTCGTTCAAGTCTTTACAGGGATTGTGGTCATGGTTCTTGCAAGGAATTTGAACCAGGAACGCAAGAAATCCGACGCCCTTTTGCTCAACATTCTCCCCGAAAGCATAGCCAGAGAGCTTCAGAAAAATGACCGCGTTCGGCCCCTCGATTATGATAACGCCACAGTGCTCTTTACAGATTTCGTGGGGTTCACCCGAATTGCCGAAAGCCTCACGCCGCAGGAACTGATTGAAGAATTGGATAATTGTTTCCGTCAATTCGATCTGATAATCAGAAAGCACAAACTTGAGAAGATTAAGACAATAGGCGATGCCTACATGGCTGTGGGCGGCATACCTCAACCGAACATAACTCATGCGATAGACAGTCTTCTGGCCGCGCTTGAAATCTCAAGCTTCATGACGCGGATGCGAGAGGAAAAGACGAAGAGTAATAAAGCATACTGGCAATTGCGTATAGGCATTCATTCGGGCCGCCTGGTGGCAGGCGTTATCGGTCAGGCAAAATTTGCCTATGACGTTTGGGGCGACACCGTGAACACCGCCAGCCGTCTTGAGTCTTCCGGGCAGGCGGGCCGCATTAACATTTCCAGAGCGACCTACGAAGAGGTAAAAGACTTCTTCGTTTGCCAATATCGCGGTCGGGTTGTGGCAAAGAATAAAGGCGAGATCGAAATGTATTTCGTCGATGGGATACGGCCCGAACTCGCGCGCGACTTGGGTGGGAATATCCCGAACGAAAAATTCCTTGAGCTATATAGACGGCTAAATCCCGATTCGACTTTATCAGACAGCGCCTCTTCATTAATCCAATTAAAACGCTGACAGACGGAATAATATTATGTTTCGATTTTATTCTTACTCATCGGTTTTCTGGAATAACCGATGACCCTTTCAGGCATATAGTATTTGTAAATCGCATTCTTGATCGCGGCATTTTGATGCGCGGAGGCAAGGCTCAGAGGATTCCGAGCCGCTGGATGTTCACCTTTAAAGAAATATTACGTGAACCGTTATGAGCAGACTAGAGTCTTTAGATTTGGTGGCGGGAAATTCTGTCGTAATGCCGAGCCGGGAGTATTTCATTCAACCTGAGTGCGCCCCGCCCGTTGAGATTGTCGAGGGCCGTTATCTTGTTCGCTTTGCCCGCACACCTGCGGAGATAGATGCCGCCTTGAAGCTGAGATTCGAGGTGTTCAACCTTGAGATAGGCGAAGGATTGGACGCTTCGTTTGAAACGGGCCGCGATGTGGATGAGTTCGACGCGATTTGTCATCATCTCATTGTAATAGATAGGGATGAAAATCAGGTCGTAGGTACATACCGATGTCAGACCGGTGAAATGGCCGCCGCAAAAGGATTCTACTCTGCCAGTGAATTCAACCTGTCGTACATTCCTTCGAGTGTGCTGCTCGATGCAGTCGAGTTGGGCCGCGCATGCGTATCTCGGCCCCACCGCAACACTCAGGTGCTCTTCCTGCTGTGGAAGGGGCTGGCCGCTTACGTGACCTACAGCCGCAAGCGTTACCTGTTCGGCTGCTGCTCGCTCACGAGCCAGGACGAGCGCGAAGGCATGCGCGTATTCGAGACGCTTAAAGCAAGCGGGCATTTGCACCCCAAGCTTCACGCGTCGCCCATGCCGGGCTTCGAGTGTGACGCGGATAACCCCGGCCTTGATGAGGCAACAGAAGTAAATATCCCGAAGCTGTTTAGAATCTATTTGCGATTCGGGGCGCGAGTATGCGGCCCGCCTGCAATTGACCGTTTGTTTAAAACAATTGATTTCCTGGTCTTGTTCGACATTGAAGAGATTGGCGAGCAATGGCGCAGGGTCTTTTTCGGGATGTGAAGAGTACTGGTATGAGCCACCTGCGCGCCACAATTCGGCTGATAGCTTTATGCGCGGTGACCTGCGGGATGTATCTCCTCTTGATCGCAGGGCTTGCTTTCACATTCCCTTCGAGGCATGCGCGCGTCATCTGGCGCGGCATAATTCTCCGGGGATGGGCGAAGGCAACCGCCGCATTCCTCAAAATAAGAATCGCCGCATATGGCACTCCCCCGCGTGCGCCGTTCTTTCTGGTCTCAAATCACTTGAGCTATGTTGACATCGTTGTTCTCGCCTCTCAGTTCCGTTGCTGCTTTATCGCCAAGAAAGATGTTTCCAGATGGCCTGTAATAGGTCTACTGTGCCGGAGCATCGGGACAATCTTCATTAATCGAGAAGACCGTAGAGATATCGCAAGAGTCAACGGGCAGGTCGAGCGCGCATTGGCTGAAGGAAGAAGCGTTGTGCTCTTCGCCGAAGGCACAAGCTCAGAGGGCGTGACAGTATTGCCTTTCAAGCCGGGATTGCTGGAACCGGCTGCCAGAG
>DATEKX010000442.1:0-4517 GCA_035277165.1 Blastocatellia bacterium
GAATGGCGAGCCTGTCGATGTGCTGAATCTCAATCAGCACATCGAACGTAGGCGGAGCCTTGCGCTCAAGCACAGTCTTTTGCGTCCCGCGCCGCCGCGCTTCTTCGTCCGACAAGGTCACGGGCTGTATGCCGCCGACTAAGTCTGACAGCGTCGGGTTGATCATCAGGTTTTCGAGCGTGTTGCCATGCACGGTTGCGATAAGCTGGACCCCGCGCTCTGCAATCGTGCGCGCGGCAAGCGCCTCTTGCGCAGTGCCTATCTCGTCAATGACGATCACTTCGGGCATGTGATTTTCGACCGCTTCGATCATCACTTGATGCTGATGCTCAGGATCGGGAACCTGCATTCGACGCGCGCGGCCTATGCCCGGGTGCGGCACATCTCCGTCGCCCGCTATTTCGTTCGACGTATCAACGACGATCACGCGCTTCTCAAGATCATCGGCAAGCACGCGGGCAGCTTCGCGCAGAAGCGTTGTCTTTCCGACGCCCGGCTTTCCCATCAACAGCAAGCTTTTTCCTGATTCGACTATGTCGCGGATTATGTCCACAGTGCCGTAGATTGCGCGACCGACGCGGCAGGTGAGGCCGACGATATTGCCTACGCGATTTCGCATTGCGGATATGCGATGAAGAGTTCGCTCGATGCCTGCGCGGTTGTCACGTGTGAAGTGACCAACGCGGCTCTCGACGTATTGAATATCTTCGCGCGTGACCAGAGAGTCGTTGAGATAAACGGCTTCGCCCGGATAACGAGCTTCGGGCTGGCGGCCCAGATCGAGGACTACCTCAATAAGCGATTCGATATTGCCATCGCGACCGAGCGCGTCGCGAATAGGTGGCGGCAATACTACCAGCAACAGGTCGAGATTATCCGTAGAGGTGCGCTCTTTTTGATTCGTGATTGTGGCCAAGTGCCGCTCCGCAGTTCAAAGATTGAAAATGTTCGCGTCCCGTGTTGAGTGTACTATGAACCGTGCCGCGAGCGGTAGCGAACGGTACTGTTCGGATCACTAACTGCCTTGGCCGCTGCCAGAGGAATACTGATTGCCTGATTGCGAGATGACTTGAATCTGTTGGCTTGAAAGACCCCTACGGCAATCCACCTTAATTGATAATAAAAGCCCTCCAAAGAGTTCGATTTGATGCCTCTATCTCAAATTTCAAGTAACGCGAAGTGTAAGTAATAGTCTGCCATATTTTGTAACTATATGTTTCGACCAAAGCCAATTAAGAACAAAACAGAGCGCGGCTTCTCGCTCATAGAAATCGCGATTGTGTTGCTTGTCATCGCGATAGCGGCAGCCTTTCTTGTGCCTCAGGCGCTGGCTTACATACGCATGTACAAACTCGGCGTTGGCGGTCAGAACGTGGCGACCGCGCTTCAACGCGCGCGATTTCTCGCCACTTCCAACAACACGCGAGCAGGCGTATCAATGCCGGAATTGCAGCAGGTTCTGATCGAGCAATATGACCCTGCGGGGAAAGCCGAGCCGCAGTTAAAAGGGATTGCACAATTGCCCAGCGGAGTCTCTATCGCCTCTGATGCTCCTAAACAAATTGCCTTCGACGGTCGCGGCGTGGTTACACCAATGCCGAAAGAGAATCTATCTATTCGCCTCAACGGGCCTAGAGGCTATTACCTGTTCGTCACTGTTTCACCGACCGGGCAGGTGACCGTTTCAGAGGCAAAGCAAGACAAATGAATCTAGAACATTGGAAAGCTATGACATCACCAAATCGAAACATCAATTCTCAAGGCGAAGCGGGCTTCACCCTTATTGAATCGGTAATAGCGATGCTTGTTACAGTCGTCGGGCTTGTCAGCATCGCGGGCATGTTCACCGTTGCGATGAAGACCAACGCAAGCTCGCGCAACATGACGACCGCGACGACTTTCGCGCAGGACAAACTCGAACAACTCGGCGCTATATCTTTTCAGCGGCTCGTTGATCCTTCAAAGATGAATAACAATCCCAACAGTCATGGCTCGGACGACGCATATATAGTCGGCAATCTCGAACAAGACACAACAGGGAAAGACGGCTCTTTCTACTACGACAAAATAATTCTTGCAGGTCGAGATGACATCGAGCCTGAAGGAACCGTAACGGTCATCAACCCGAACGGCACGGCAGAGACGCGCAGACCCGATGGCTCTATCACCAACACCAATCCGTTTCCTGCTGATCGAGTAACTTACGTGCGTCGCTGGGTCATTATGTCGAGCAACGAAACTAATCCCGCCGACAGGCGATTGACCATAGCCGTTCGAGTCAAGAGCGAAAACGCGCCTGTGGGCAAGACGCCTGAACTGGTTGATCTCTACACGGTGATGACGAATCAATAGTTCGTCGCCCGCGCGGCGAAAGGAGAGAAGCATGAAGACAGAAATCAAAACGCAAAAGGCAAAAGAGGACGCAATCAAAAATGAAGCAGGTCAGCAGGGGTTTTCGCTGGCTGAGATGATGATTGCGCTCGTGGTCTTCACTATGATTGCAGGTTCCGTCTTGCTGCTGCTCTCTAAGAGCCAGGCAATCTTTCGATCCGAGCAGGGCGTGTCGGAGATGGATCAAAACGCTCGCCTGCTGATGGATTTCATCACTCGCGACATTCAGCAATCTAAAGAGAACGGGCTGGGGCTTGGCCCGAAATTTCGTTCGATCTACTCAAACAACAGCGTGGACGGCAAGACGGATGAAGTGACGATTGTTTCAGGCGAAACCGATACAAAGGTGCCAGCCGGAGCCTTGCCGCTGATTCCAGCCTCGCAGAAAAACTTCTCGACCGCAGATCACTACGTCGAGATTGTTCCCAACGGCGCAATGCGCGTCGCGGCTGTTGATGTAGTCAATTCGATTGCTGCGCACGAAGAGTTTTTAGTCAGCGGCTATCGAGCGGACGGCTCCATACAGTTCGATTTCATCAAGGCCACAAATGTGAAGATCACACAGGACGGCGTGATTGGCATGGGATTCGATACGGTAAATCATCAGGGCATTGAGCCGGAAGTCCCGTTCGGAGCCATCTACGAAAACGGCAGCTTTACGATGCGCCCTTGCGCGATCAAACGATATTTTGTTGATCGCAAGACGGACAAGGATCACCCTAGCCTTGCGCTTTCGATAAACGACGGCCCGCCCATCAACATCGCGCGCAACGTCGTCTCGTTCCAGCTTCGATATCTGGAAACGAAAGACGGCGAAACCGAAGGCACGCTTGTCAAACAGCAGAACATCTCGCGGCAGTATAAGACTGACGCAATCGAAGTGACGATGACCGCGCGCACGGAAATAGCTGGCGACAAGCAGGCAGAGCGGCTTGTCACTTTGGCAAGCGTGGTGCGCCCGCGTCTTACGCCCAGCGGTAACTATGGCTCTTCGCCCGGAGGCGGTGGCACAAGCTCGCCCGGTTTGCCGGGTGAAGGCGGCGGCGATCCGGGCGGCGGCTTCGGAGGCGATCCGGGCGGCGACGGGCCTGACGGTGTAAGCAACCCGCGCGGCTATGATGCCGACGGCAACCCGCGCGGCGGAACAGGCGCTGGCGGCGGAGTCGGTGACGGATCAGGTAGCGGCGGATATAACCGCGTAAGTCGAAGAATAGGCAAAAATCCAAAACTGGGCGAACGATTGAATCCAAGCCCCGGAAGAAATGATGAACAATGAGGCATGAATGATGAATGGAAGGCGAAGCACTCTGCTTCCTGTTCATCCTTCATCATTCATCGTTCCAGATGAGGGGAGACGCATGAGAGGGAAATATAATTCAGTGAGATGGGTCGAAGCGCGCAGCTCGTTGAGCAATGCACACAGCGAATCATGCGAGCGAAAGACTGAGCGACGGCTGAACGACGAGCGCGGCATGACGCTTGTGGCCGTGATGCTGATCATGTCTTTGATGTTGATGCTCGGCCTCGCTGTAACATTCACCTCCGTATCCGACAAAGCCATCACCTCGAATTTCAAGAACCTGACGAGCGGTTTCTATGCTGCGGAAGCAGGCATCAACAACATGCGTCGCCTTCTTCGCAATGACAGTTTTGTGCTCTCGTCTCTGCCTGACCCGCCGGTCGTGAAGACGGGCGAACCCACGCTCAATCCCGGCGATTTCACCGTTGCAGCCGAAGCGATGATGAACAAGAAAGAGCACTTCCCGAATCTTGCGGCATACGGCACGAAGGTTAAGATCAAAGATATTCAGATGCCTTATTCGGCAAGCGACAGCAACCCCGCGCACGCGGGCCAGCGCGTCCAGTACATCAATCCCCTCTACCCGCGAATCGGACAGATAGAGCCGTACTCGGTCACTTATCAACTCGAATCGGTCGGCGAAGGTATTTCGGGTCTCAACGGTGCAGTGACTTTAGTCGAAGAAGGCGTCATCAATTTCAAGTTGCTCGTCAAAACAGATGGGGGAGGCTTGCGCGTAGGGACGTTTGCGGAGTTCGCGCTCTTTTACGACACTTTCGATCCTTACAATCCTGACGGGCCGTTCCTCTATCAGGGACTCGGCCCC
>DATEKX010000443.1:0-2656 GCA_035277165.1 Blastocatellia bacterium
CGATGCGGTCGAGCGCGCGGCGATTCTCGCGCACAAAATGAGGCTTCATCAACAGGTCTTCGGGAGGGTATCCGGTGAGCGCGAGTTCCGGGAATGCAATGAGGTCTGCGCCTGCCAGTCGCCCGCGTTCGATGTAGTCAAGCACCTGATTGGTGTTGCCTTCGAGGTCGCCGACTATAGGATTGATCTGCGCGAGAGCTATTCGAATTATGTTCATGATATGTCCGTAGTCCTTAGGTTAATTATAACAACAAACCGGCTACGGACTAACTTCAACGGTATCGATGATGCCGACGACGGCTGCATCAATCGGGCAATCTTTGCAGCTAAAAGCCATGCGCGCAGAACTGCCCTGTACTATCAGGACAACTTCTCCGATGCCCGCGCCCACCGTGTCTACTGCAACAACGTGGCCTTTCTCGTCATTGCCATCCACATCAACAAACCGCGCGACCAGCAATTTGCGCCCGGTCAAGCGATCATCTTTTCGCGTGGCGACTACGGTACCAATTATTCGAGCTAAGATCATGATTTAGTGACAAGCGACAAGCGACAAGCGACAAGCAGAAAACTCGTCACCTGTCACCTGTTACTGTTTTCTACTTTTCGCGAGATTCAAAAGTGACGGGCAAGTTTTCGTCAACCGAAGTGTGAGGCCGCGGGATGACATGAACGCTGACAAGCTCGCCTACGCGCCGGGCCGCCGCCGCGCCTGCATCGGTCGCGGCTTTCACTGCCGCGACATCACCGCGCACAATCGCAGTGACAAGCCCGGCTCCGATTTTTTCATAGCCGACGAGCGTCACATTTGCAGCTTTCACCATAGCGTCGGCAGCTTCGATCATTGCCACAAGACCTTTCGTCTCGATCATTCCAAGAGCTTCCATTTATTCTCTCCTCGTTGCTAATTCTTAATCTCTCGCGCGACCAATCGCGCGGCTTCTGTTATGAGCGCAGTAAGCTCTCTGCGAGTCAGCGTAACGGTTTCATCACCATTCGATTGACTGTGAGAGTGAGTGGCGCTTCCAACCGCGCATGTCGAGGCATGTCCCTGAAGATAGCCGCACGCCTGACAGTTGCGCGCTTCGGCAGGCATATAGCCAGCGCGCTCGCGCACATCCAACAGTTTTTCAATCGCGGCGGCTGGCAATTCGTGCGGTCGCCCGACGATTCGCGCAATTAAAGTTATCTTGGCAAAATGCTCAAGCGTTTCCATCTTTCCGTAAGCCGATTCCAAATCAGCGCCGTATGCCACAGCGCCGTGATTGGCAAGCAGCAACGCGTCGTGGTGCGGGATGTAAGGCTTGAGCGAGTCTGACAATTCGTTAGTCGAAGGCGTGCCATACGACGTGAGCGGGATGCAACCGAGCGTGAGCACGACTTCCGAAAGCAAAGGCTTGTCGAGCGCAACATTGGCAACGGCGAACCCTGTGCCGAACGGAGGATGCGCGTGGACTATCGCGTGAACGTCAGGCCGCATCTGGTAAATCTCTTTGTGCATCGAAAATTCCGACGAAGGGTTGCGCTCTTCACGTCTTATCTTTTGCCCGTTTATGTCAACCAGCACGAGCATGTCTTCGGTCATCCGCCCCTTGCAGACCATTGTCGGCGTTGTCAGTATCGTGCCATCACCCAGTCGCGCGCTGACGTTTCCATCAGACGCCGCGATGAAGCCCATTTCGTAAATGCGGCGGCCTATTTCGACTATCTTCTGTCTAAGTTCGCGCTCTGTTTGCATGATTTCGTTCGACCGGGCGAAGCGTTGCAAGTTAAGATACCCGGTTAAGCATCAAAGTGTCACTTGCGAGGCGCGCGGCTGTCAAGCGGTCTTGCCATAGATTGACCCTGAGCGCGCGGCTACTTATAGTGAAATCAGTATGCAGAGACCTCCTGATCGAAAAAGCCCGAACGTTTTATTCACTCGCTCCATTAACGAATGGATCAATCAAGTCACGCAAAAACACAAGCAGTTCGCCGACCTTCAACTCTCGGCAGAAGAAAAAGCGGATGTTGAAAGATACGTGGAAACTGAATTCATCTATTCGACTCTCAAGCTTGAAGACGATGATTACACGCGAGAGCAAATCGCTCGCATAATCTCGCAAGGCGCAGGCGCGACGGGCGAAAAGGATTTGCCCGCTTTCGCTCTGCTGACAGCTATTCGTCGAATCAAAGAGTTGGTTAAAACAGACGGGCGCGCGGCGCGGCTTACGATTGAACTTTTAATCGAATTGAACAATCAAGTTGGCCGAGGGTCGGGATTTCGCACAACCGCAGATGATCGAACCCTTTCGTCAAAGCCTGTTCCAGTCGAACACCTGCCTGCGATTATCGAAAACGCGTGCCAGTGGTACACTGCCGAATCATTCGATGAACTCAATCCAATCGAGCAGGCTTCGATTGTCTTTTTGCGACTTATGGAGATTCAGCCATTCGAGCGAGCAAACCTGCAAACGGCGCTTGCGGCGGCAAGCTTGTTCACTCTTCGCAGCACGCTTCCGCCCGTAATCATAAAGCCTGAGCGCAAATCGGCTTTTCTTAATGCAATCGAAGAGAGCCGCAGAACGAACACAAAACCTATGGTCGAGTTGATGGCCGACGCCGCGCAGGTAACGATTGGAGAGATGATTGATAAGGGAAAAGGCAGAAAGGGTTG
>DATEKX010000444.1:0-2443 GCA_035277165.1 Blastocatellia bacterium
TCAGGCGAGTATGAATTCACCGCTCCCGTAACAGGCGCGGGCTGGCCGTCCGCCTGAGACACGTTCACAAGATACGACCCCGGAACAGTTGCCGCAAAATCTCCTTCATATTGCCCTGATGCTGTCTGTTCAAGCGGGATGTCAATCGCTGTGAAATCGGGCGCGACTACGTGAGCGTTCAGTCTAAGGTTGTTTTTGAATTCGCCGTCAGCCCCGACTGCTTCAACAAAGACGTGCCCGCGCCCTGCGTTGACTTCTACGCGAGGCGCGAGTTCGCTCGCAACTTCGCGTCGCAGCGTATCTCTGAAAACCTGCGCCCAGAACTGGCCGAAGCCCGACCAGTTCATCCACCCCGCGGCCCATTGCGGTTTCGCATCCGAAGTGAACGCAGCCGCGCGGCCTAATCCGTATTGCCACACTGCATACACAGGATCATCTTTATCAGAAACGAGCGACGTGATGGCGGGCGATTTTTCTGAATCGCGCTCGGCTGTTCCGACATAGCCGCCAAGCTGAGGCGCGCTGCTCCAATCAATCCCGTTTGTCGCCTGCGCAGGCCGAACCAGTCGCGGCGTGAATGGCTCTTCGATTATCGTCGAGCGCGATGCGAGAAACGCTTCGCGTGTGAAGATGCGCGGCAGGTTGTCGGGCGCGTCCGCTTCGTAGAATCGCCCGCCGCCCGTGTCTGCCAGAAATTTCATCGTGTCAAAATCAGCGTCATCGCCTAAAGCTACGGTCGTCAGCGTCATCCCTGCATCGCGAACCTGACGCGCGATGCCGCGAAAATCGCCGCCTTCGCTCTGCCCATCCGATAAGACTATGATGTGCTTTATCTTCGCGTCGCTGGCAGCCAACCAGTCGTGAGCCATCTTGATGCCGGGATACATATTGGTTCCGCCCATCGCTTGAATCGTGCCGATTTGATTGATGATCGTTTCCTTGTCTTCGACTTTTGTGATTGGAACGACCGGGTATGCGTCGCTATCGAACGCGATGACTCCGACGGAATCGCGTTCGGAAAGAAAATCAACTGTCGCAGAAGCGGCTTCCACAGCCATTTCCATCTTGCTGCCAAGCATCGAGCCTGATTTATCAATGACGAGCGCAATCGCAAGCGAAGGGAAATGTTTTTTGTTGCGAACGTCGAGCGAGACGGGCAGCGTCTCTTCAATGGGAGTCTTGTAATAGCCGCCGGGGCCGAAGCTCTGATCGCCGCCGATCATGATGAAGCCGCCGCCGAGGTCGCGCACATAAGATTGAACCATCTTCATCTGCCCGTTTGTCAGCGACTGCGCAGGCACGTTGTCAAAGATGACAAGATCGTAGTCTTGAAATCCTGCGAGCGTAGTCGGCGCAGCAGCAGCCTGACGAAAGTCTGCCGCGAAATTGCCTTCCGCAAGCACTCGCGCAACGGCGGGCGAGGGGCGCGGGTCGCCGTACAGGTAAAGCGTCTTCGGGCGGCCTTCGACTATGGCGAACGCCTCGCGCGTGTTGTTCTGCACAAAGGCGTCGGCATTGATGGCTTCTATTTCGGCGCGATATGTGTAGAAGCCTTTCTGCTCGACTCGCTGAGGAAGCAGGAAGATGTTTTCACCCGATGCGCTTAATTGAACAACGCGCTCGGAAACGACTGAGTCGTTGCGAAAGATGCGTAAGGCAGCGTCGGTGTCGCGCGTGCTATCAACCGTCACTTTCAAATCGAAGGCTTCGCCTTCTGACAAAAGCGACGGCGTTGCCAGATCGCGCACGGCTATTTCGCCGCGTGAAAGCCCGCGTTCGGTAGTCGTGTCAATAGTTCGAGTGTAGACCTGTATGCCTGATGCGCCGAGCAGTTGAGCCTTTTCAGTCGCGCTTTCAAGATTCTCGTTGCCGTCAGAGATGAGCACAAAGCGACCAACTGCCGTATCGGGCACGAGCGCGGCGGCAAGGCGAAGCGCAGCGGCGATGTCCGTGTAGTCGCGCGGCGGGTCAGAAGCGATCTCTTTAATGCGCCAGTCTGCGAGCGTTTCTTTGCGAGTCGGCGCAAGCTCGACCGAGGGCTCGCGCCCAAAAGCTACAACGCTTATGAAATCGCGCGGCCCCGCCTTGTCAATTTCGCTGTTGATGAAATCGAGGATTGCGGGGCGCGAATCCTGAGTCACGCTTGCTGACACATCCACTAGAAAAAATAGCGCCACATCGCGCGATGTGGTTCTCACCCGAAGCCCTGCGAGCGCGAGAATGATCAACAGCAAAATCAAGACTCGCAGGCCGGTGCTCGTGCGACTGCGCAGCCGCGAGAGATTTGCGAGACTGTGTCGCGACAGGTACAGCGCGACAGGAATCAGCGCCAACAAGGCAAGCGCGATGAGATTTGTGAACTCGATTCTCATTAATATGTAGGGGCAGGGCTTGTCCCTGCCCGAATCGCCAACAGGCGATGACCGTCATGGCCTATCGGCCA
>DATEKX010000445.1:0-9687 GCA_035277165.1 Blastocatellia bacterium
TTCCGAGGCTTTCAAGAAATCATCAACTGCGCTTTGAGCATTGGTGTCGCTTATCTGAATAGCGCGTGCGCCGACATCGCTTGCGAGCGCGAGCTTTGCTTCGTGCTTTCCGATCACGGTAAGCGCACAGCCCCGTAGAGCAACAACGCGGATTATCATTTGAGCCAGCTTGCCATCCCCTATCACAGCCACTCTGGTTGATGAGCTTATGTTTACCTGTTCCAGAATGTTGAATGCGGCGGCAAGAGGTTCGACAAAAACAGCCGTCTCGTCGGAAAGCGTATCAGGAATTTCGATGAGATTATGAGGCGGAAGCGAGAGGTATTCGGCAAACGCGCCATCGCGCGCTTTGATCCCTAGCACGGTCCTTGATGGGCAGTGTCGCGCGTCACCCGCGCGGCATAATTTGCAACTGCCGCATCCCGCGTTTATCTCTCCGACTACTCTACGCCCCACCTGCGAAGCGTCGGGAGATTCAACCACACGTCCGACGAATTCGTGGCCGAGGATGCCGTGAAATCCTGCATAGCCTTTTACGATCTCAAGGTCGGTGTTACAGATTCCCGCGCGAATCACTTGTATGAGAGCTTCGCCTTCGCGTCCGGGCACAGGCGCATCATTGACGAACCTGAGATTGCCGTCAAACTTGAGAGCTTTCATACAATGGCTTTTTATCAGCGCGTGAACGAAAAAGTATTCGACTGCCGACCACTCGCAACAGGGCTTTCTATGCGAACCTCGACCGTCTTTTTCTTTTTAACGAGCTTCTTTAATTTCTTTTTCGTCGCGAACATCGCAGTGACAGTATTATCGCCCTGAATCGGCACGGCAAAGAAAATCGTGGTCATAATGTTGGCGTCGCCTTTTTTGGTGACAATTACTTCCACGTTGCCATTCACAAAACCAGCGCCCGTTATTCTCAAAGCTTCGCTGCCATCAGGCGCCGTCGTGTATTCAACGCCTGTGATAGTAGGATAGCCCAGGCGGAATTTAAGAATGCCTCCGCTTCCCTTCCCGCTCACTTCAATGAGATAGGTCACGCCAGCATTCGCGGCAAAAGTAAGCAAAGAACGAGTTGGTGAGTTGCCAGCATTTTCAAAATTATCATTGCAGGCCACAGCCGTAAGCGATCCGCATGCCCCTGTGAAGACGCTTACAACCGTGTCGTAATCGCTCGCCAGCGTGTCAATTCCATAAACAGTGTCAGCACTTGGCGTGATAGAGTACCAGAGAGTTTTCTGCGCCTGATTTCCTGCGCAGGAAACAGGGTCATCCGCAGCGGAAGTAGCGTTTCGCGTATCGAGTTCATCCTGATAAGGCAGCGATGAAATAGCGCGCGGCGACTGACAACTATCATTCGCAGGCTCATTGCCGCCGCCACCACCGCCGCCGCCGCCATCACCGGGATCTGAAGATGGATCGAAATCAATCTTGCCGAAAAAGATTTCCTGCTTCTCTCGTCGAGTGTCTGTCCAAAGCGAATAAGCTTTCCCATTCAATGCCTGAAGAGCTATATAATCGCCAATCCCTATCTGGCTTGAAGTGCTTCCAAGAATGTCGGCTTGCACACGAGGGTCTGAGCTTGCGGATGTAAGCCTCATGTTTTCGTCAAAGCTTACGCCGCCCGTAGTCGAGCGCGCGAAATATACATCTATCGCGTTTCCAGCCGGATCATTCCGCCGGTCGTAGAAAGCGACTTCTACGGTTCCATCCTTTGGATCAACGCTCAACCAGGGAAAGAACTGATCTGCAATTGGCTCGTCATTGACTCTCACTACCGGGCTTACTTCGGGCTTATGCCCATCAGGAGGCGTCAGCCTTTTGATAAAAACATCCGAATTCACTCCGTTAGTAGTCTCGGCCCACGCGATATAAATCATTCCGCGATGCGGCCCGTTGCTTCTGTCCACATCAATCACCGGAAAGCTGTTCATACGAGGAACCGGCCTTATCACAAACCCTTGAGTGCCTACTTCAAACAATGCGCCTGTGAATGCATGAGCTTTGAAATCTATTCCCGGCGTGGCTGTCAGTGGCAGGAACGTGTCGCCTCCATCAGTCGAAGCGTTGAACAATATCACCCTTGGATTTCCAATCCCTTCCCACGCAGCATAGACCTCGCCGTTCGGCCCTGTCGTGATCGAAGGCCCGCGCATATCACCGTTATGGCTGATGGTTCTCGGCTCTGAAAAACTCGTTTCACCCGGCTTGAGGTGATTCGTAAGAATGACTTTGCGAGTAGGCTCTGTGCTCGGCCAGACAGCATAAACCGTATTTTTGAACGGGCTGGTAGGAGATGTGTCTACCGTGATATAGCATTTATCCGCAATTTTAGGCGCTGACAAATTTCCTATATCAAAAACCGCAGGAATCGGATTATTAAATGTTTTCCCGCCGTCTATAGATTTAAAGATATAAACTCCGCTATCAAAACTGGCGTTATCGCGCATCAAAACGCCGAGATAAAAATTGCCATCAAGGTCTGATACGACAGATGCGCTCGATGCTCGGCTCCACGTCCTCTGCGGGGTTTCCAGCCCGAGCACGCTCGTAGCCCAGGTCTGGCCTCCATTCGACGAGTGATAATACACAACTCTATTGTTAGCTCTTCCGGCAGGCTGGTCTGTGGTATCAAACCATTTCGATGTGGCGACGATGATTTGAGCATTAGTGCGGCTGACGGCTATCGAAGGCTCGTTGCGCGGTTCTGACTGAAGCGCAGAAAGTACCGGCGCGGTGGTTACGACAGGCGGGCCCTGAAATAAAACTCTCGCTCGATTCGCGCTGCTTAATGGGCACAGGCCCGTAAGACAAAATATAAGCAGCGCTATGATTGCAGACCTGACGATCAACATATATTCCCCCTGAAAATCAATTACCTGCTGGCTCGCGATAAAATAAATACATTGGCGAAAAATTCTTTCACACATAAAGAGTGCGCGCAAGGCGCATTCACCCTTGCAACTTTTCAAAGAAATTTCGCGCAGCTATACTCACATCTTACTCAACCAAAGGGAGAACGTTGTTGGAAAAGAAACGCTATCATCTGATTGGAATTTGCGGGACGGCGATGGCTTCGCTCGCAGGGATGCTTGTCGAGCAGGGGCATAAGGTCACAGGCTCTGATGAAAACGTTTATCCGCCGATGTCGCTTGAGCTTGAGCGGCTCGGCATTCCCGTGTGCGATGGCTACAGGGCTGAAAATCTCCGAGAGCGACCAGATGTAATCGTCGTCGGCAACGCGATATCGCGCGGCAATCCCGAGATAGAATTCGCGCTCAACGAAAAGATGTTTTATACCTCGATGGCCGCAGTCGTTAAGGAAAATTTCATTCGCGGCCATCATTCAATCGTCGTAGCAGGCACGCACGGCAAAACGACTACAACATCTCTTATGGCATGGGCGATGGAGCGGGCGGGAGCTAATCCGTCGTTTTTAATTGGCGGAGTGGCCGAAAATTTCAACTCATCGTTTCGAGTGACCGCCAGCCCTTATTTCGTCATCGAAGGCGACGAATACGACACGGCTTACTTCGACAAAGGGCCGAAGTTCATGCACTATCTGCCCGATACCGTCATCTTGAACAACATTGAATTCGATCACGCGGACATCTATCGCGATTTGGACGCAGTGAAATTCGCCTTCAGTCGTTTGATAAACCTGATTCCAGATCGAGGCCGCCTGATCGCAGGATTCGATTCTCCGATAGTCAGAGAGCTACAAGACCGCGCCTTCTGCCCGGTCGAAAGCTTCGGCACAGAAGAAGGCGCGCGGTGGCGCGCGATTGATATTGATTTCACGGGCGAGATGACCAGCTTCACAGTTCAAGTCGAAGGTCGCGATTTCGAGCGTTATCGCACGCCGCTTGCCGGGATGTTCAACGTGCGTAATTGCCTCGCCGTAATCACGGCTTGCCAGTCAATAGGACTCGACCGCAAGGCTGTAGTCGAAGCGATGGCCGAGTTCAAAAGCGTTAAACGACGAATGCAAATTCGAGGGCGCATTCGCGGCGTCACGGTAATAGATGATTTCGCACATCATCCGACTGCGGTTCACGAAACGCTTGTTGCGGCGCGCGCGAAATATCCCGGCCATCGAATCATTGCGGTCTTCGAGCCTCGCTCGTACACAGCGCAGATCAAATCTTTTCAGCAGTTGTTTGAAGATGGATTGAGCCAGGCTGATGTGGTAATCATCGCGGGCTTGTTTCACCCTGAGCGATACACACAGGATACGGCAATCTCTCCGACTGAGATGATCGGGCATCTACGCCAAAACGGACGAGATGCCTATTTCATTCCTTCGCCCGACGAGATCGTCGCGCATATCGCTCCGCGATTGAAAGAGAATGATGTTGTAGTTGTAATGTCGAACGGCTCGTTCGGCGGCATTCACGTTAAACTTCTAAAAGCTCTCGAAGACGCGCAAACGGATCAATGATCGCGCGCCTTCAGGCTTTCGCCTCTTCACCCGCAGACTCATCGGTTATGACGGTCAACCGGCCCTTAGGCTCTATGCGGCCATGCAAAACATTCTTGAGCCGCTTGGGCATGAAGTAATCCGCGATCCTGGCTATGTTCGACACCAAGTCTTTTATGTCCGGCTTGCCCTTCCAGTGATCTTCAATCACGTCTCGCTCTGTGCGATTGAGCAGGCGCAGAAGCGATATGGCAACAAGGTATGCATCGTCTATCTGTCCGATGAACGGAATGAAATCGGGGATGACATCAATCGGAACGATGACATAGATGATCACGCCCGCCACTATGGCCTTGTCAGCCTGAGAGACGCGCGGGTCTCTGAGCAAGGCGTACAACAGCTTCATAAGGTTGGGAATGAAAAGCAGCAATTCGCGCATCCTGGCTTTCTTTTCCTTTCGTTCCGACATTCAATCCTCCAACGGGTTTTATTCGACCTGTATTTTAGGTCGCCTGTTCGGCCCCGTCAATTTTGAAACAATCAAAGGATGCATTCGCAGCCGGTTTTGTTGCATGCAGGTTGAATCCCGCGCGATTGAGCCATCGCAGTGAAGAGTGATATTCTCATCGCCAATATGTCTGAGCCAGAGCATATACAAGCCGGTGTCGAAAATGAGCCGACCGCTTCGCAGTATCGAGCTTTGCTCGACATCGCGGAATCCATCGCGTTGCATCGCGACATGTCGTCGCTGATGCGCGATCTGTCCAGACATCTTCGCACAGTCGTTCAGTTTGACGGCGTTTCCATTGTGCTTTACGACGCGACGCTCGGCAAAATGCGCATGCTCGTGCTCGAATCAAACGTTAACATCCGTGTTCCGATCCCCGATGTATTTCCCGTTGAGGACGCTGCCGGAGGCTGGGTTTGGCAGACGCAGCAGCCCGTGATCGTAAATAACACTGCTCAGGACACTCGGTTTCCCATAGCAAATCGGATTATGCATGAGAACGGGCTGAAGTCTTATTGCATGCTTCCGCTCACTTCGGCTGGGCGGCGATTGGGCGCGCTTGGGTTCGCAAGTTCGCAGCAGGCAGCTTACGGCCACGTAGTCCTGAGCTTCATGCAAAAGGTCGCTAATCAGGTGGCTGTGGCTGTTGATAACGCGCTCAACTTTGAAAGCGCGCAGGCGGCTCAACAACAACTGACTCTTGAGCGTGACCGTTTGCAGTTGCTCCTCGAAGTCAACAACGCCGTAACTGCTCACCTCGACCTGCGAAAAGTCTTCGCGGCAATCTCGGCGAGCCTCGGTCGGGTGATAAATTCCGATGCCGCAGCCATGACGCTTTACGATCAGGAATCCGGGCAGTTGCGCGCATTCGCGCTGGAACCGCAACTGCCCTCCATAATGAGAACGTCTCTCGAAGAAGGCACTCTGTTTTCAATCGAAGGCACACCCGGAGAATGGGCCATTAATTCGCGCCAGACCGTGTTGATTACTCACGAAGATATTAAGAAATTTTCATCCCCAATAGTACAACGAACTGTCGCCGATGGAGTGAAGTCCGGCTGTGTGGCTCCGCTCATTTCGCACGGGCGCGTGCTTGGGACTTTGGACGTTGTGAGTTTGCGCGAATATGCGTTCACAAAACAGGATGCGGAACTGCTCACACAGATCGCCGGGCAGATCGCAATCGCGGTCGAAAACGCGCTCAACTATCAGGATGCCAGCATAGCTCAACACCAGTTGGCGCACGACCGCGACCGCTTGAGCCTGCTGCTGAACATCACCAACACCATAGTCTCGCGTCACGATTTACGAGAACTCATACGCATCATATCTTCCAGCGTGCGCGGCAAATTAAGCCATGACCTTATGGGCTTGTCGATATACGATGCGGAGCTGAATCAGTTGCGCACGTACATGTACGACTTTCTTGATAATAAGCCTTTCATTGAAGATGGCTATTTGATCCCTCTTGAAGGAAGCTTTACCGGGATGACCTTTTCTACGGGCAAGCCATTCTTCATGAATATTGATTACGAGCACTTCAACACCGATTTCAACAAACGCTTTCGCGAAGCCGGGTTCAAGTCGGGCGGCTGCGTTCCGCTCGTCGCGCATGGCCGCAAACTCGGCACTCTCGGCGTAGTAACTTTCTACGAACATGTTTACTCCAGGGATGAAGAAGAACTGCTTCACTTGATTGGCAATCAGGTTGCCCTTGCGCTTGAGAATGTGCTCGCTTTCCGCGAAATCGAAGCGCTCAAAAACAAGCTCTCCGAAGAGAAACTCTATCTCGAAGAAGAGATCAACACCGCTTACGACTTCGAGCAGATCATCGGGTCGAGTCCCGCGTTAAAGCGCATTCTGAAAAAGGTCGAAACCGTCGCGCCGACCGATTCAACCGTGTTGATTCAAGGGGAGACTGGAACCGGCAAAGAATTGATCGCCCGCGCAATTCATAGTTTGAGCGCGCGGCGCGAGCGCACGCTTGTCAAAATCAACTGCGCGGCGATTCCGACGGGCCTGATCGAAAGCGAATTGTTCGGTCACGAAAAAGGCGCGTTCACAGGAGCAATTGCGCAACGCATAGGGCGATTCGAGCTTGCAAACAAAGGCACGCTCTTCCTCGACGAAGTGGGCGAGATACCGCAGGAACTTCAACCGAAGCTGTTGCGCGTTCTTCAAGAAAAAGAGTTTGAGCGATTGGGGAGCACTCGCACAATAAAAGTTGACATCCGATTGATTGCCGCGACGAATCGCAATCTCGAACAGATGGTCGCAGAACGTCAGTTCAGAGATGACCTGTATTATCGGCTCAATGTTTTCCCCATTACCCTTCCATCATTGCGCGAGCGACCCGAAGACATTCCGCTGCTCGTGCGTTTCTTTGCCAGCAAATTCGCGCGACAAATGAAAAAGCGCATCGAGACCATTCCGGCAGAATCGGTCGCGGCATTGCAGCGGCATCACTGGCACGGCAATATACGCGAGCTTGAAAACTTCGTTGAACGCGCCGTCATCGTAACGCAAGGAACAGAGCTGCAATTTCAACTCGCAGAATTGAAGCTGCCAGCTAAGACAGTACCACCTCCATCCGACACAGCGACGCCTGCGAGCCCCGCCGAATTAACATCGCTCGACAGGGTCGAGCGCGAACATATCCTGCGCGTCCTGAATGAAACCGATTGGATTGTGGGCGGCCCTAACGGCGCAGCCGCGCGGCTCGGTCTAAAAAGAACAACTCTTCAAGCGCGAATGAAAAAACTGGGCATCGAACGCCATCGCGCCGCGCCATAGTGCCAATGCCAACATGTTGGCATTGGCAGTGCCAACTGCCGAAATATCGGCAGGCAGATTGCCGCTCTTACCACCCTCCTTCAACGCGCCCTAACGCCTAACTCTATTCATATCAGCCGCTTAACCTCTTAACCGACAAGTGCCAACACTTTGGCAAAACGTTTGCCCTAGCCATAGTTGTCGCACGAAGCGAGCGGCAGAATTTTAAGGAGGTTGAAAAGATGGTCACTCAACGCCTGATAGAAGCGGACGCCAAGCGATGTCACAGTTGCTCAAGCGGACTCCAAACATCTGACAGCTTCTGCCGCTCGTGCGGAATTTCTCAGACGACAGGCGCAGTCACGCCGGACAGCAATGAAAACTGGCGGCACTGCGAAACAACAGTCTTGAACAACGATAACGAGATAGATACTGATGAATCGCTTTCAAGCTCGTTGGACGATACATTAACGCAAACAGAGACTTATGAATCGCTCTCAAGTCCGCTGGTCAAGACATTGACGCAAAATATCGCGACCAGGACATCATCGCTTCGCTCGAATCGTTTTAGTATGAGCATAGTTGCAGTATTGATAGCAATCCCCATCTGGCTGCTCATCATTTTGCTGTCGCCGATTGATGCCTATACGGCAATCAGAGCCATTGCGAGTCAGATGAATTGTAAGTAAGCAAAGAGAGAAAAAGATGTTGATGATAACCGAACAACCAAACGCAAACGCGCTGACCTTCAAGCTGGCAGGTGCGCTGGCAGGAGAGTGGGCGACGGTCTTAGAGCGATGCTGGTGTGATGCGATAAACGCATCGGGAGCTTCACGCTTCATAGTTGATCTGACCGAAGTGACCTTTGTTGACGAGATCGGCAAAGAGCTTCTCGGCTTAATGATGCAGCAGGGAGTCGAGCTAATCGCGCGAGACATATTAATGAAATCTATCGTGGAAGAGATCGCTAAAGAATCTTCCATAGCGTGAGTTCAATAAGAGGGAGTGAATAAGATGTGCAAGACACAAATAACACGTTTTCTGGCTGGATTAATTTTAACCCTGACGCTTGGCGCGCAGTGCTTCGCGCAATCGCAGGAAGCCCGCCCGTCGGATGCCGACGAGAACGCTAAAGCGAAAGCGCAATTGAGCACCCTGACAGACCTTGAGATTCTGGCGCGAACAGAACAACGCGCTGAATCATTGCGGACGAGACTGTTTGAACTACAGGTGCAGGAGCTTAACTTGCAAGCTCGCATTGAAGACCTGGATTACCAGTTGCTACCCGACAATGTTCAGCACGCGGTTATGTATGTTGGGCTGGTGCGCCCGATGGATGAACTGCGCCAGACTTTGAGCAAGCGACTTGAGAATGAAAAAGCCAGAGTGAGCAAACAACTGGAACTTCTTACGGCGAACCGCGAGCAACTCGAAGCCGCAATCGGCAGAGTTGATACGGAAATCGAGCGCCTTCGCAAGCAGTTAGGGCTGCCCTAATTGATCTATCGAATGTTAAACAACAACTGACTCAAGAGAGGATATATGAAATCTGCAAAAAATCGTTTTAAACCGTTGGCAATTACAACTCTGATTTTGATAGCGGGCGCTCTGGCGTGGTGGTTTTTCCTACGCGGGCAGGCTACGCCCAAAGAGATCATCGCGCTCAGTGGTCGCATAGAAAGCGACGATGCGGCAGTGGCCGCCAAAACAGCCGGACGCATCCGCGAGATTACAGTGCGCGAAGGCGATTTGGTTAAAGCCGGGCAGGTCATTGCAACTCTAGATGATGAGCAGATCAAATCGCGTGAAGAACAAGAACTCGCGGCAGTCGCGCAGGCTGAAGCCAAAGTCATACAGGCTCAACAAGAGATCAGCGTGCTCGAAGCTCAACTGCAGGAAAGCCGATTGACGGTGAGCCAGTCTCAGGCAGACGCGCAGGGCCGGGTCAGTCAGGCGCAAGCGGAAGTTGCCGCTGCGGAAGCCGCCC
>DATEKX010000446.1:0-3079 GCA_035277165.1 Blastocatellia bacterium
CTGTCATCGCTTCGCGACCCGGGCAGGGACAAGCCCTGCCCCTACCATTTCTATATCAATATTGTGTTTATCTCACGTCATCGCGACTCGAAGCTGTATTTCCCCGATTGCACAACAAACACAGCCGCGCCATCTTCCATCCGCACGAACTGAACGCCTGTTTGCGCGCTCGCAGGTTTTCCGCTCTCCATCACGCTCGCCGCATCTTTGGCAGGCACATAAACTGTCGCCGTCGTGTTGGCCGGAATCGTCACGTCAAATTTCAAACGGCCTTCCGCTACGCTCCAACTCGATTCGATGCGGCCACGAATCGAGTCATAAAATCCGCGCGCCCATTTTAGTCCTCCGCCCGGTAGCGGGCGCAGCGTGAAATGTTCGTAAGCCGGATGCGCGTCATCGTCGTTGATTCCCAGTATGACTCGATACATCCATTCGCCCACCGCGCCAATAGCGTAATGATTGAACGAGTTCATTCCTTTATCCTGAAAGCCGCGCCCTTTTACGTACCCATCCCATCGTTCCCAAATCGTCGTCGCCCCGTTTTCAATCGAATAACCCCACGACGGAAACGTGCGATTGTTGATGAGATCATAAGCCACTTCGTTGCGACCTGCGCGCGTCAATTCAAGCATCATGCGATAAGTCGAATGAAAGCCTGTTGACATATGACCGTTATAGCGAGCGATGCCGTCGAGCATATATTTGAAAGCTGCGGCGCGCATATGCTCCGGCAACAACTCGAAGTGCAAAGCCAGCGCGTACCCTGCCTGCGTGTCGCCCTGAATGTGGCCGTCTTCGCTGACATAAGCTTTGTTAAAAGCCGCTTTGATTTCATCAAACAGCGCGGCATATTTCTTCGCTTCGTCGTCTTTGCCTAACACTCGGGCCATTCGCGAGAGCAAGTCCGTAGCATAGGCGAACATCATCGTAGCAAATATCTCTTTGGGAACCTGGCCGCCTTTGCGAGGGAAGCCTTCGTAAACAAGCGTGTCCGAATTCAACCAGTCGCCATAGTCGTTGCCACGTTTGTTCTTCCAGAGCAGGTTGGGATTGTTGCCGCGAATGAACTCGACCCATCGTTTTGCTGATTCAAAGCTTTCGGCCAGCATTCGTTTATCGCCGTAGTGTTGCCACACGCGCCAGGGGACGACCAGTCCCGCGTCGCCCCAGCCAGCCACGCCTGTAAAGCGTGCGTCTTTGCCGAACGGATGCGGCGAGAAATCAGCGAATCGCCCGTCTGCGGCCTGTGCATCTCGCACGTCGCTCATCCACTTAGTAAAGAACGCGGCCATGTCCATGTTGAAGATGCCTGTGCCGACAAAAATCTGTATGTCGCCCATCCAACCCAATCGCTCATCGCGCTGCGGGCAATCGGTCGGGATGCTGTGCATATTGCCGCGCTGCGTCCACAGTATGTTCTGCCAGAGTTTGTTGAGCGTAGCATCGGAACAGTTGAAGCCGCCGGTTTCATTCATCGCCGAATTGAAGACTCGGCCCGTAAGCGCGTCTGGTTGCGGCTTGCTTTGAAGTCCTGTGATTTCGACGTAACGGAAGCCGTGATAAGTGAAATGCGGCTCGAAGCTTTCGCTTGCGCCGCCGCGCGTCGTATAGGTATCGGTCTGTTTTGCAATGCGAAGATTGTCTGTGTAAATCGTGCCATCAGGGTTGAGCATCTCTGCGTGTCGCAGCTTGACAGTAGTCCCTGCCGCAGCTTGAGTTTTCAAGCGACACCAACCGACCATGTTTTGTCCCATGTCGAAAACATAAACGCCGGGCTTCGGCTCACTGACCGAAAGGGGTTTGATCTCTCTGGTCACGCGAATCGGTTCGTTCGGCTGCGCGACCAGTTTCGTGCTGATGTTTTCCGCCGAATCAGCCGCCTGCCACGATTTGTCGTCAAAGCCGGGCGCGTCCCATCCGGGCATTTCGCGCCGCGCGTCGTAGTCTTCGCCGTTGAGAATGTCGGAACTGCGAATCGGCCCTTCGCGCGTCACTCGCCATGAAGCGTCGGTTATGATTTGGTTTTTCTTTCCGTCGGCCAATTCGATTTCAAGTTGCGCGATGAATCTCGGGTGATCGCCGTAGATGTTGCGCGGTTTTTTGATCAGAGCTTGACCTAATCCTATTCCGCCCGCATACCAACCATCGCCGACCGTCGCGCTCAAACAATTGTCTCCCGCTCGCAAAAGAGAAGTCACATCGTAAGTCTGATATTGAGTGCGCGCGTGATAGTCAGTGAATTCCGGCGCGAGCAGTTGATCGCTGACACGCTGGCCGTTGATGCGAAGTTCATAAACTCCAAGAGCCGAAGCGTAGATGATCGCTCGCTTCGCTTTCGCGTCAAGCTTAAACGGGCGACGCAAGCAAGTAGCCGAGACAGTTTCAACCGAAGGCAAATTGTCGCCAATCCATTTCGCTGACCAGTCGGATGGCTGCATAAGTCCCATCAGGAATCGCGCGGGCTTGCTCCACGCGGAAGGATTGTTATTTTGATCCCACACGCGAACTTTCCAGAAGCACTCCTGGCGCGAGCGTAGAGGCTTGCCTTGATAGACGACTTGAATCGTCTGGTTGCCAGCGACCTTGCCCGTGTCCCACAGGTCGCCTCGGCTTGCGGCCAATTCGTTTGCGCTGCCTGCAACGATGAGATGATAGGCAGTCTGTTTTGCGCCTCGCGTCGCGCTTTCAATCGCCCAGCTAAGACGAGGCTCGCGCGTTTCGATAGCCATCGGCGAAACCAGATATTCGCACCGCAGCGATACGACTGCGAGATGGCTGCTTCTCTGCGCAAACGTCGCGATTGGAAATGAAGACAACGACCATAAAAAGATGAGCAAAAGGCAGGCGATTTTTTTCATTGGATTTATTCAACCTTCTGACTTATTGGTCAAAATAAACTCTCAAAGCGTGATTTAAAATTCGGCAGCGGTTCGACCTCAGCCTGCGCGCGCAGTCATCAGCATAACGCCCAGAGCTTCTGTAGCCTGCGCGCAGGCGTCAGCATAAAGCCCGGCACGTCAATGCCGGGATAACAGCATGCATCGCCATCGAGCCCGTGAAACGGGCGACAGACTCTCGG
>DATEKX010000447.1:0-6989 GCA_035277165.1 Blastocatellia bacterium
AGCTAGAAACTCGTCCGCGTCCGCTTGAGTCTCGCCCGCATAGACGGCTACAAAAGCTCCAACGTGAGGCTTGCCGTTGATCACATATCCCAAAGCGCCCATGTCCGGGCACATATTATCAGCGAACGCTTTGCGACCGGGAAATGACTTCTGCGCCTGCAGGCGAAACCGCTCGATTGCGGTAGAGTACTCTCCGCCGTCGCAATCAGAGTCAGCCCAGTTTTTGAGGATGACTGCGAAAAACGGAGTTGACTGGTAAGTAACATTCGGCTTGATCGTCTTCGGCAGCGTGAAAGGCAGATCGTATGTTTCAAATTTCTTATGCTTGCTCTTACAAGGCGATGCCGGGTCAGGGCACACCTTGAGCGGCGTTTGCGCGACGATTGCTGATGTCATCAAGGCTGCGACCAGAACGGCAAATATAATTCTAATCAAGCGATTTTGTTTTCTCATCAAATGTCCCCCTGAGCGACGGTCAAATCAGTCGCCCGTTAATGGCGGCAATCATCTCGCGCACAGCGCGCTCGATTCCGACCAGCGCGGCTCGCGCTACAATGTTATGGCCGATGTTCAATTCTTCGATTGGATAAATCCGGGCAATGGCGGCGACGTTTCTATAAGTCAGCCCGTGGCCTGCTGCGACAAGCAATCCCAGTTCGCCTGCGCGATTGGCGCATTCGCTGATGCGCTCAAGCTCCGCTTCAATTTCGCTCACCGGGCTGTGACTTGTCGGGTCAGTCAGTTCCGCGTATCGCGCAGTGCATATCTCGATCTGTTTCGCGCCGACTCTATGCGCGGCTTCAATCTGGGCGAGGTCTGGATCGAGAAATACGCTGACGAGTATGCCCGCTTCGGTTAATGCTTCGGTTGCGCTGCGAACCTCTTCTTCGCGCGACACTACATCGAGACCGCCTTCGGTCGTTATCTCATTCGCTTGCTCAGGCACGAGCGTCGCCGCATCCGGCTTCACCTCACAAGCTATTTTCACCATCTCATCCGTAGTATTCATTTCGAGATTCAGATGAGTCTTTACAACAGCGCGCAACACGCGCACGTCTTCGTCTTGAATGTGTCGCCGGTCGCTGCGCAGGTGAATGGTAATGCCGCTCGCGCCCGCAAGGTCTGCAAGCGCGGCAGCCGTCACCAGGCTCGGCTCGAATGTGCGTCGCGCCTGCCTGATCGTAGCGATATGATCAATATTTACGTTGAGTCTAATGTAGCTACTCTGTGAATAGCTGTTGATTGGCATGCAGCAATCTCCTGGTCTTGATTTATCAACTATTCTGGCGGCACAAGTCTGGCCTTGAGATCATTGATCAGTGTTTGAGCCTGCGTCTTCAGGCCGTCATGTTCGGCAGTCTGCGCTAACATCAGCGCCCTTGACGCAATATCGCTCGCATCCCACAGGTCAATGTCATCCTGACATATCGTGGCGCAATCAAGCAGGTGTCTCGCTTCGCTGCTGAGGTCGCCGCCCTTCAAAGCTTCAAGTGCCGCCGACAAACTTTTGATTGCTTCCATCGCCCGCAGTTCCCCCGACAAAGCCTTTCCCCTTTCGATTACGCCCGAAGCTGCCTGAGGCTTTCCCATACTATACAGTGTCCAGGCCAGATTGAACGCGCATCTGCTCGCATATAGCGGGCGTTCCAAATCCACTGCCTGCGTAAAGCCGTTCTCAAAGCAGCCGGAGGCTTCATCTAACCTCCCTAATCCCAGTAACGCCATGCCAAGCATGTTTTGCACGGCGGGAACCCATATATCCCTGTTAGCCTCTTTATAAATCTTGAGCAGTTTTTGCGAAGAGTCGAAAGCGTCCGACCAGTTGTGACTCAAAATGGAGCCCACTGTAAACAAGTTCTGAGCGAGCGCATGGTCGAGTAACGCGCTCGACCGGTCGGCGAACTCTTCGAGTTTCTGCGCATAGAGGAAGCACGCGCGCGCATTACCCATCCCTGCGTAAGTCAGCCCAATATCAATCAGGCAATATTTTTCCTCCTCATTATTTTTCATCGCCCGAAAGAGTTCGAGCGCGCGAAGATAATGCTCGACCGCAGCCTCCAGATTTCCGACGCCTTTTTCCACTGCTCCAAGAAGGGAGGTTACGTTACTTTTAACCCGGAGGTCGTCAAGTTTATTCTCCAGCGCGAGCGCATCCGCGAGATAAGGACGGCTCTTATCAAAATCGCCGAACAGAACCATGTTGTCGCCCTTCGCATAATAATAGAGCATGAGCGCGCGTTCACTCTGTAGTTTTCCATCCAACCGCGCGATCATTTCACGGGCGCGTCCGGCGTGACCGGCCCAGTTGAGATATTCAGAGAAGACCGATAGCACTTCCATTGCCTTGTCGTAAGCGTCAGCGCGCAGCAGGTGTTCAAATTCCAGAATATTAGGTTCGAGTTCCTCAATAGATTGCCAGTCCTGATTCTCTTTTTGCCGAGACCGGTACCAAGCCGCCGCGCCAAGCTCCAGTTGCGTTCGATTATATTTTCCGGTTTCCGGCAACTGAGAGTAAGCGTAATCTCTATCTATCGGGTGCATGGTTACGGTCTTTGTCGTTCGATCTACCGCAAGAATATGCAAATCCAGCAGGCGATTGACAACATTGGGAATATTCACATTCGGCGCGAATGGCTCCAGCATATAGTCCAGCGCCGCAGCAGTAACGGGCCTTGCATATACAGCGACCGCGTCCATTACTTGTCGGGCATCCAGATCAATTCGGTAATAGTTATCCTCTACAATTCCCTCCACCACATCTTTCTTTAAATCGGCATCCTTTAGAAAATCATTTATGGATAGAAATGGGTTGTTGGCCAGCATACGAACAGCGACTTTAAATGCGTGCGGCACCCCATGCATTTGTGTGACAAACTGATTGAGCAACTCATCAGATTCGGTTTTAAGGCCATACATATTTTGCGGGTCCAGGTCACGCAGCATGGCCACAGCTTCTGCGACCGGCAATCCTTCTTGCAGGTAGATTCGATGGTCAAATCGAGATAGCTCGGCTGGCAACGCAAGCGGTATGCGAGAGGTAATCAGAATTCTGGAACTGGACTTCATCTGGAGAAAGTTATCAATCAGACTGCGCAGCCCTGTGTCCTGCAGATTCCTCTTGTCGTCTAGAATGTCTTCCAGATTGTCGAGAAGGATTATGTAAAAACTACCGCTCAAAGTCTTCAGCAGGCGAAGCCCTTTTTCTTCAGGTTCTAGTGATGGATTTTCCCACACCCTTTTCAAGGCAGCCGCGCGAGCGCCGCCTATCATCGTTTCGCAATCCAGAAAGAGGCGCTCCAAACTTACTCCGAAAGTGCGTGTGCTGAGATAAAGGATGCCATCCACTTTTCCATCCGTATTTGACAGGCCATTCTGCTCTAAGCCGGAAAGCACTCTGGCAGCAAGGGCCGTTTTCCCCATGCCGCCTCGCCCGATAATGCTCGCTATGCGGGTCGAGTCCGCCATCAGCAGGCGATAAATCTTCTCCTGCTCGTACTCTCTATCCTTGAACACTTCAGCATCATAGTCGGGGCGGCGGCCTACTACTCGAACGAGGGATTGTTTTTTACGCTTCACGGTTCGGGCGCTCTGCAACTGTCGAGACGGCAAGCTCTTTGAGACGCCCTTTGTCTGCCGTTTAAAGTCCTTGATTTTACTGCGCAATAATCGAATCTTATCTTTAAAACGATCAGGATTGGGGGCGTCGCGTTGCGCCTCCAAATAGGCGGAATAAATTTGATTCAGGTGCTTGGGATAATTTTCATCCAGCTTGTAGAGCGCACCGACCAGTTCATTGAACGCCGGGTCGTAAGATTGAGTGAAATCAATATAATTAAGGACACTGAGGGGGCGCGGAACCTCACAGCTTTGCATCAATAGCGGAAAAATCGGAGTGAAGTGATTCAGCGCCTCGTTCCATTCGCTCTCAACTTGAGTTGATAAAACAGCGCCTTTGGTGAGCAGCACCAGTATTGCTTTTGCTTCTTGTAGCCCTCGGTCGATTGATCTGTTGAAGCTTTCGCTCGGATTAATGTTAGTGATGTCCCACCAAACTTCGACGTTTTGCTCTTTCAAGTGCGAGTGCAGCCGTTCAGCAAAACGGTCGCCATCAGCCCGTGCATAAGATATGAAAACATGTTCTCGCATCTTATAGCTCAACCCACCGTTGGGCAGTGAGCATGTACCGGACAGGTCATTGCCGTTTGGCAGCGCCTTGTGCAGATTCGATTTCAGGCGATGAATCGTTATAGCGGCCCGAGATGTCGTTTGAGCGAATGCGAATCAAATCAGCAAACATATTCATGGAGTCGCGCATATAGTTGAGCTTGCTTTGCAATTCGCCGCCTTCGCAATGATTCCATTCGACAGGAACTTCAAGCAGTCGGTTCCCCTGCTTTTGGGCGATGTAGAGCACTTCAGCGTCGAAGCCGAATCGCTCGATTCGTTGAAGCGCGAAGACAGTTTGGGCCGAGTCGCGGCGAAAAGCTTTGAAGCCGCATTGCGTATCTTTGAACTTCAACCCTGTTATCGTTCTCATAAACAGGTTGAAGACCTTGCCGCCGAACTCTCGCATAAACGGCTGGTGCACGCCTATCAACTCGCGGTTCAAAGCGCGCGAGCCGAACGTCACATCGGCGCGCCCGGCAACTATCGGATCAATCAGCTTGGGCGCTTCCGTGATCGGGGACGAAAGATCGGCGTCAGTGAAAAGAATTATGTCTCCGAGCGCTTCGCTTACGCCGCGACGGACGCTGTAGCCTTTGCCGCGATTCGGAGTGTTGGTCAAAACGCGCAGGCCATGACCGGCTTCCTTATAGTCATTGATGCGACGAGCGACAACCCCTGCGGTATCATCCTTCGAGCCGTCGTCAACAACGACGACTTCCGTGCGATAAGGCGCTTGTCGGAGAAATTCGAGAATCCGGTCGAGAGTAGGCCCGATTCGGTTTTCTTCGTTATACGCGGGGATGATTATTGATAAGGCCCAAGACATAAAAGTTCGATGCGGCCCTGACCGCAAGCCTGAATATAACACATGGTCGAGCCGTCGTCAGTAGTTGTTGGTCGTCAGTGTCAAACGGCTGTACGGCTGAATACTGGCAACCGGCAACCGTTGTATGCTAGTATGCCTCAATTCAAGTGAAGCCTGCGCTTTTATCATATTTGGGAGAAAAATATTGACGCGCCGCGCCATCTATCCGGGATCATTCGACCCGATTACTATGGGACACCTCGACATCATCGAGCGCTCGGCCAGGCTCTTTGATGAAGTGATCGTCGCTGTGCTTCTCAACGTGGAAAAAAATCCGATGTTTTCAACCGAAGAGCGAGTCGAGATGATCGAGCAGGCCGCCGCTGCCTGCAAGAATGTGCGCGTCGGCACCTTTGAAGGGCTGCTTGTACACTATGCCGTAGAGCAAGACGCACAGGTCATCGTGCGCGGCATACGCGCAGTGTCGGATTACGAGTACGAGCTTCAGATGGCGCTGATGAATCGCAGGCTCGAACCAACGGTTGAGACTGTCTTCCTGATGGCGGCTGAGGAGTATTCGTATCTCAGTTCCCGGCTCACAAAAGAAGTCTTCAAACTGGGAGGCTCGATCACGGGGCTGGTGCCTGAATCAGTCGAGCAGCGAATGCGCGAGAAACAAGGAGGAAGGAGCGAGCAGTGAGTAAGGTGGTCTTCAAAGAATCGAGTTATGTGGCGGATATGGAAATCTCTTCGACGCTTGCCGTCTTGATGGAGGCCGAGCGATTGCGCGCCGAAGGCAAAGAGCTGATTGATCTGGGCGCGGGCGAGCCTGACTTCCCTACCCCGTCAAACGTCAAGCTGGCGGGCGGGCAGGCAATCGAAAACAACTTCACGCGTTACACCGCAACGAGCGGCATCGCTCCATTGCGCAAAGCGATTGTAGAGATGATGGCGCGCGATTTTGGCACAAACTACGACCCTTCGCAGGTGATCGTGACTATGGGCGGCAAACAGGCGATCTTTAACGCCATGGCAACGCTCGTCAACGAAGGCGATGATGTGTTGATTCCTTCGCCCTACTGGGTCACGTTTCCTGAGATAGCCAAATTCCTCCGCGCGCGTCCCATTTTCATAGATACGGAGTCGAACCAGTTTCATCTCACGGCAGATATGGTGCGCGAGCACACGACGCCTCGCACACGGTTGTTAATAATCAATTCGCCGAACAACCCATCGGGTCGAATCATCCCGCCTGACGAGTTTCGCAAAATAGTCGAGGTCGCCGCCGAGCGGGACTTCTGGGTTATAAGCGATGAATGTTACCTCTACTTCGCATACCCGCCAGCCGTCCCCTTTACTGCAGGCCAGTTGCCGGAGGAATTACGCTCGCGTGTGATGATTTGCGGATCGTTTTCCAAATCGCATGCCATGACGGGTTGGCGTCTGGGGTTCGGGCTTGGGCCGCAGGATTGGGTTAAATCCATGCTCAAGGTGCAAAGCCATTCGACCTCGAACGCGAGTTCGATCACGCAGATGGCCGCCATCGAAGCCGCGACCGGGCCGCAGGAAATTATGCATTCTATGATAAGCGAGTATCAGCGCCGCCGCGATTGGATTGTGCCTGCGCTGAATGAAATCCCCGGCATAACGTGTGCGATGCCCGAAGGCGCATTCTACGTTATGCCGAAGATCGAAGAGTTGTTTGGCGGACGAGTGAACACATCGGCAGACTTTGCGCAGCTTCTGCTCAAAGAGAAAGCTGTAGTCTTCACGGCTGGCTCGGCATTCGGCGTCGAAGGCTATGTCAGACTCTCTTACGCCAACTCGCTTGAAGCGATTCAAGAAGGCGTCAGAAGAATAGCCGATGCAGCCAGCGAGCTAAGAAGATAGCGATGATAAGTTAGAGGTTGTTTTGAAAAGAAGCTCCGTAGGAGCGACCTGTCTATAGTTAAAGAAGGCTGAACATGTTTTGTAGCTCCATAGGAGCGACCTGTCGAACGAGAGGTCGCTCCTATGG
>DATEKX010000448.1:0-11047 GCA_035277165.1 Blastocatellia bacterium
GATCGCGTTGCCGTGTTCGCCCGCAATTTCAGTCCGCGAGGCACGCGGCTGAACACGCGCTTTGAAACTGACCGCGCCGTCTTTTTCGATCAACTCAATCACATCAGCTCATCTGCCCAGACCGGACACTATGCCTGCCAGAATAGGCGTGATGAACTGAATTATGAACATCACAATGATCGGGGAAAAGTCCATCATCCCGAAAACAAAGAAGCGTCGCAGAGGCTTGATGAGCGGTTCGGTTATGACAAACAAAAAGTGAAAAAACTTGTTGCTATATCCAACTCCAAAGAACGGCAAAAAGAATCGCAGGAATATGGCTATCACGTAAAGCACGCCGAGCAGTTTTATCAATTCGCCCATCATCACCCACGACGCAACGGTCCCGCTCGCTATGTTCCTTCCAATAGCGTCCAGAATATCCGCAAGCTGCCTGATCAAGCCATAGATAGATAAGCCGAGAACCAGAATCAGCACGCCGGTCAACAGCGGTATCAGGTCATAGCGCGTGATTCGATTGCTGAACTGATAACGGAACGGGCGCACCATCGGCTCAGTCAATCGAGTCAGGTGATACGGTACCCGCCCAAAAGGATTGACCCCAGCCCACCCCAATATCACTCGCAAAAGGAAGAGCGCGGCAAAGCCTATCGTCGCATAGTAAATGACGTTCGATACTATAATGAGAGCTTGCACTATCAAGTTCAATATCGGATACCTCTCACTTCTTTTCCCGTTTGCCGAAGATGGCTGTGCCGACACGCACCATCGTCGCGCCTTCTTCTATTGCCACTTCAAAGTCATGGCTCATGCCCATAGACAACTGAGTCAACTGGCGCGCAGCCTCTCGGCTGTGATTCAACTGATCGAGTATCTCGCGCAAACGGCGAAAGTAAGGCCGAGTCTGCTCAGGCTGGTCAAAGAACGGCGGCATCGTCATCAGCCCTTTGAAATCAAGATGCTTTGCCGCGTCCAATGCCTGCACGATGCCAGCCAGTTCCGTCTCATCAGCGCCCGTCTTTGTCGGTTCATCAGCAAGATCAACCTGCGCGAGCGCCGTAAGCCTTCGACCTTCTTCGCCTGCTATGCGGTCGAGCCGCTCGGCAAGCTCGCGGCTATCAATCGTGTGAATCACGTCGAAGGCGCGGACTGCAATCCGCGCTTTGTTCGATTGCAGATGGCCTATCAGATGCCATCTGAGCTGTTCGCCTTTTACCGTCTCGACTTTGCTAGCGGCTTCCTGAACGCGATTCTCGCCTAGATCGAGCGCGCCCGCATCTACCGCTCGCTGAACTGTTGATGAGTCGAATGTCTTGGAGACAGCGATGAGGGTGATCTCTTCAGAGCTTCTACCCGCGCGTTCGGCTGCCCGTGCTATCTGCTCTCGAACTTGCGCGAGCCGGTCTCTTATGTCTTCGGCCATTACGAAGAAATCTTATCAGTGGCGCGCCGCGAAGGCAAAAAGTAAAAGGTAAAAGTTGAAAGATACAAATAGGCTTACTTTTGCTTTTTGCCTTTAGTCTTTCGACTTCCAAAGCCGCCGCCGCCGGGCGACTCTATGCGAATGCGGTCGCCCGCGCGCGCGCTGGTTGAGTCTTTTCCATTCAAGACCTGCTCGCCATCGCTGGTTATCAGGAGCGTGCGGCCAGCGGCTCCGGGCTCGCCGCCCTCAAGTCCGTAAGGACGGGTCTTGCGCCGGTCGGAGAGTATAGTCACGCGAGCATCGGTCAACAATTCAATCTCGCGCACGATACCGTCGCCGCCTCGAAACCGGCCACTGCCGCCGCTTTCAGGGCGAATCGAATATCTGCGCACGCGCATCGGATAAGCGTACTCCATCGCTTCGGCGGGCGTGTTGAGCGAATTCGTCATGTGCGTATGAATCCCGTCAATGCCATCAAGTCCTGCTCGCGCACCCATCCCGCCTGCGACCGTTTCGTAATAAGCGAACTGTCGATTCGTGCGAATGTCTGCTCCGCCGACAGTCAGATTGTTCATAGTGCCCTGGCTCGCTGCGGGGACTGGCGCGCCTGCGCGCGAAAGCGCCAGCAGCAGAGTGTCAACGATTCGCTGAGAAGTTTCGACGTTGCCACCTGCAACGGGCGCGGGCGGCAGAGCATTGACGACTGTTCCTGCAGGTGCGATGACACTGATTGGTTCAAGTATGCCCCAGCTTGCGGGCACGCTTCCCGGTATAAGACAGCGAAAGACGTAATAGACAGCAGAAACCGTTATGGCTTCGACTGCGTTGACGGGGCCGCGAACCTGCGGCGCGCTGTCTGTGAAATCAACGGTCGCGCGGTCGCCGTTGATCTTTATGCGAACCGCTATGCGCACAGGTTCATCCGAATAGCCGTCATCATCGAGATAGTCTTCCGCTTCATATGAGCCGTCAGGCAATTCGCGAATCACGCGGCGCATCATCTCCGCCGTGTAATTTATAAGATGCGAAGCGTAGAGATCGGCTTCCTTGAAGCCATATCGCTCGACTATTTCAACTAGTCGTGTCTGGCCGGTCGCAATCGCGCCGAGTTGAGCCGTAAGATCGCCTTCGCGTTCTTCGGGGAGTCGAACATTGGCGGAAATCAATCGCATGACATCTTCATTGACTCGGCCTTCGATCATCAAGCGCACGGGCGGAATCCTCAAACCCTCTTGATAGATTTCATCCGCGCGCCCCATTGAGCCGGGCGTCGCGCCGCCTATGTCCGCGTGATGCGCGCGATTCGCCACATAAAAAAGCGGACGATTATGCGACTTTTGTTTTTTGTCTTTTGCCTTCAGCCCTTTGCCTTGGCCGTAGACTGCCGCCACCATCGTCACATCAGGCAGGTGAGTTCCGCCCGCGTAAGGGTCGTTGAGAACAACGATGTCACCCGGCCCAAGCTCGACAGTATCAAGAGCCGCGCGAACCGACATCGGCATCGAGCCGAGATGCACAGGCATATGATCGCCCTGAGCGATTAATACGCCTTCGCGATTGAAGACAGCGCACGAATAATCGCGCCGCTCTTTGATGTTCGGAGAGAAGGCCGACCGCCGCAAACTCACGCCCATCTCTTCGGCGACGGATGAATAGAGCGATTTGAATATCTCAAGTTTGACAGGGTCTGCTTTCATCAGCGTGTTTGTGTTCGCACCCATTGGCTAAATGCCTCAAGCGCAGCGGATTGTCCTTCGGTTTTGCTCTGTTCGATGAAATCAGTCAACGCTTTCGCAGTCAAACAGGTGAAGGCGAGGCTTCGAGCGGCTTCAACGTAGCTTTGATTGACGAGATGATAAATCTGCGCGTGCTCTCCATCGTATCGCCATATTTCAGGCACGCCGAATGCGGCATAGATGGGGAACTTTCCGAGTGATTCGCTTGTTATATCAATTTCGACTACAACGTCGGGCGGCGGGTCAACGTTCAAATCAATCTGACGCTTGCCGATTATCACACGGGCATTCTGTACATAAAAACTGCAATCGGGCTCAGCGCCTTTTTGGAAATGCTTTTGTTTATATGTTGCCGAACCTCGTGTTTCCAGTTTTATCTTTAGTTCTTTAGATAAATCGCGAACCATGCTGTAAATGAAATCTTTATATTCTTCATGCTCAGTTGTTGGACTCATAATCTCCACTCTTCCCCCGTCATAGCTGGCGCGCATGCCTGGATGCTCGGCCATTTCTTCAAGCAATTGCTCGTATTCATTCCATGTAATGTGTTCAAGCCGCAGCATTGCGCCTTCCGGGAGATGTTCTATCGCTTCAAGATAATCTGCTGTGTGCGTGCTCATAATGATTCCTTTGCGCTTTTCTTACTGGCCGAATTATAACTCAATCTGCTTGACGAAATCATATGTGTTGAACGCAAACTTGAATCATGAAAAAGACTGCTCCGGTTGTAGGCGTGCATACTTCGATAGCAGGCGGTTTGGCGAACGCGGTTCATTCGGCTGTTGCGAAAGGCTGCGACTGCTTTCAAATCTTCGCGCGAAATCCTAGAGGCTGGCTCCAGCGAGAGATTGCGCGCGATGAAGTGCGCCAGTTTCGAGAATCGCGCGAACAGGCCGCGCTCTGGCCTCTTGCGATTCATGCGGTATACCTGATCAACCTGGCCGCGCAAGACCCTGTCGTGCTCGAACGCTCGCGCGCAGCGTTTCGCCAGGAACTTGAGCGCGGCATCGAGTTAGGCGCAGATTATCTGGTCGTCCATCCCGGCAACCCCAAGACAGCGCCTGCCGAAGTCGGTGTAGCAACGGCAGTCGAGTCCATACGCGAAGCCGCGCGAGGCTTGAACATGAACGGGCTAACCATATTGATTGAGAACACGGCGGGGCAAGGTTCTTCGATAGGCTGTGACTTCGAGCAGGTCGCAGACATATTGGCTGCGCTCGATGATCTGCCGATTGGAGTATGCCTCGACACAGCGCACACATTTGCGTCGGGCTATGATATTTCAACCGAAGCAGGATTTAAGAAAACCGTTCGCGCAATCAATCGCTCATTCGGGTTTGATCGAATCAAGCTGATTCATTGCAATGATTCAAAATCGCCGCTTGGTTCGCGTGTTGACCGCCATGAACACATCGGGCTTGGCCACATCGGAGCGAGCGCGTTTCGTCGTCTGCTGGCAAACTTGAAGTTTCGCCGCGTACCTTTTATTTTAGAGACTCCGGTTGACGCGGAGCGCGACGACACATGGAACATCAATCAGTTGCGCGAGCTGAGCCGTGATTGTTGAGAGAGTTGAATGGCAAATGGCAGCAGGAACGAACATCCGAATGCTTTACCAAATTATCAGAATGCTGTAATACTACGTGAAAAGTTGGAAGGATACGCGCTAAACCCGACTCACGAAGCGATTCGACCGGGTGGCTCTAGTGGAAAGGATAAAGCAAGAGTTTTTAAGAACGCATTGGGATTTGATCAGTCAAACTGGGAAGTATTAAAGCAGTGCTTATTAGCTGAATTGCCTTTTAATGAAGCTGTACTTGAAACTGAGAAAAAACAATATGGCAAGGTTTATCGGGTTGATTTGCAAATTCAAGGCATGAACGGCAACATCGCAAGTGTGCGGACCGTTTGGATATTAAAGGACGGAACGGATTACCCGAGCCTGGTTACTCTATTAGTGCTCTTATAGAGGAGATAGATTATGCTTGAAACTAAAAAAATTAGCCTACTGGACGTTGTGGCATTGGCAGAAGATTTGCCGGAGTATGACATTAAGAAAGGCGAAAGAGGCACAGTCGTTGAGATATTTGATGAACCTGAAGAAGCATATATCTTGGAATTTGTTGATGAGGCAGGAAGATCAAAGCTTGCTTATTGGGTAAAACCAAATCAGATTAAGAACAGTTGAATACAAATTGCCATGATCTAAAGAATGGGTTTATTATACGAACTATGAGTTTCGCTAATACAAATAATTTGAAGATCAGTTTTCTCATCCTTACCGTCCCCCTCTCGTGAGGGGGTATCCGCCTTATAGTTGTTCACACAATTCATCAAATCATATTTTCGCAAACTGAAAGGTTTCGACAGGCAAGAACTATGAAAGAAAAATACTTTCCGCAAGAGATAGAGCAAAAATGGCAGAAGCGATGGGACGAAGAAAAGACCTTCGAGGTCAAAGAAGATAATTCGCGCGAGAAGTTTTACTGCCTTGAAATGCTGGCCTACACTTCGGGCCGCGCGCACATCGGACATGTCTCTAATTTCACAATTGGCGATGCGCTGTCCTGGTACAAACGAATGCGCGGCTTCAACGTGTTGCATCCGTTCGGCTGGGATGCTTTCGGTCAGCCCGCCGAAACTGCCGCCATCAAAGACGGCACAGACCCTGAAAAATTCACGCGCGATGCCATCGCTTATATGAAATGGCAGTTTCAGAAAATGGGCATCAGCTACGACTGGTCGCGCGAAGTAGCCACGTGCGACCCTGCATACTACAAATGGAACCAGTGGTTCTTTATCCGAATGTTTGAACGAGGGATGCTCTATCGCAAGAACGCGCCCGTCAATTGGTGCCCGAAGGAAGACATCTCGCTGTCGAACGAACAGGCGTCGGGCGGAGTCTGCTGGCGGTGCGGCACGCCCGTCATTCAGAAAGAATTGATGCAGTGGTTCGCCCGTATTACCGATTACGCCGACCAGTTGCTTGACGATCTGAACAAACTGGAAGGCGAGTGGCCGGATCGCGTCATCACACAGCAGCGCAACTGGATCGGTCGCAGTCGCGGCGCTGAAGTTCGATTCGAGATAGCCGACACTATAGACACTGTCACGGTCTTCACCACGCGCATAGACACTATATTTGGCGCAAACGCGATTGTGCTCGCGCCGGAGCACCCGCTGCTGGCGAAAATAGTCGAAGGCAAACCGCAGCGCGATGAAGTGCTGGCCTTCGCCGAGCAGTTGAAGCAGGAGAAGCGCGCCGCAACAACTCTTGAAGAGGTCGAAAAGAAAGGCATATTCACGGGCGGCTGGGCGGTCAACCCTTTCAATCGCGAGCGATTGCCGATATGGATCGCGAACTTCGTGCTGATCGAATACGGCACGGGCGCAATCATGGCTGTGCCTGCGGGCGACCAGCGCGATTTCGAGTTCTCGCGCAAATACAACTTGCCGTTTCAGCAGATCAAACTGACAGCAGACGGGCGCGAGATCCCGGCTGACGAGCTGGAAGAGCCAGATGAATCTTGGACTGTGACTGTAAACACAGGTCAGTGGAGCGGTCTCAGTTCCGAAGAAGCGAATCGTTTGATGACCGAATACGCAGAGGCTAACGGATTCGGCAAAGGCGCGATTACTTACAAACTGCGCGATTGGGGCATCTCTCGCCAAAGGTACTGGGGCACGCCCGTTCCGATGATTCATTGCGAGCGCGACGGCATAGTGCCTGTGCCCGATGACCAACTGCCTGTCGTTTTGCCTAAGGGCGTGAACCTGAAGGTCGAAGGCGGTTCGCCTCTGGATCACGTGCCGGAGTATGTCAACGTCACCTGTCCCAAGTGCGGAGGCCCTGCAAGACGCGACACAGACACGATGGACACATTCGTTGATTCAAGCTGGTATTTCTTCCGTTATTGCGATCCTAAGAATGACAACGCGCCGTTTGATGCTGAAAAAATTCATTACTGGCTGCCTGTTGATCAGTACATCGGCGGCATCGAGCACGCCGTGCTGCATTTGATCTACACCCGCTACTGGACGAAGGTGATGCGCGATATGGGGTTGGTCAAATTAGACGAGCCTGTGAAGCGATTGCTCACGCAGGGCATGATTAATAAAGAGACCTACAGATGCCCTGAACACGAATGGCTGTTCCCGGAAGAAGTCACCGAAGACAAAACATGCAAGTTCTGCGGCAAGCCAGTCGAAACCGGTCGCATTGAGAAGATGTCTAAATCGAAAAAGAACGCCGTTGACCCGATTGAGCTGACCGAGATTCACGGCGCAGACTCGCTGCGCGTTTTCGTGCTGTTTGCTGGACCGCCCGAAAAAGACAAGGAGTGGTCTGATTCGGGATTTGAAGGCGCAGCGCGTTATTTACAGCGCGTGTGGCGCATCGCTTACAAATGGCAGTCTCGGATTGCCGGTCAATCCGCTGCTCCAGTAGAGCAGAGCGAATTGAGCGACTATCAGCGACGCTTGCGCAGACGCACGCATCAAATCGTTCGCGCGATAACGGAAAATTTCGAGGAGCGATTGCATCTGAATACTTGCATCTCGTCGCTGATGGAATTGACGAATGAGATTTACGCATTCGATCAGGCGGTCGAGAAAAACGGCAGCGTCAGTGAATCAGATATTCAGGTAGCGCGCGAATCGTTCGATGCATTGATACCGATGCTGGCTCCGTTTGCGCCTCATGTTTCTGAAGAGTTGTGGGAGAGCTTCGGTCACGCGGAGAGTCTGGCTAATCCGTGTTGGCCTGAGTTCGATGTCGAACTCACTCGCGAAGAAGAGATCGAAGTTGCCGTACAGGTGAATGGCAAACTGCGCAGCCGCATCTTTGCCAGCCCCGAAGCGAGCGACGATGATTTGCGAAGCGCGGCTCTGTCTGACGAAAAAGTGATGGCCGCGATGGCGGGCAAGGACGCAGCGAAGATAATCGTCATCCCGCGCAAGCTGGTCAACATAGTAGTCAAGTAGTCGCTCTCAATCGAAAGCAACCAAAGACAAAGAGCGCGGAGTATCGTTTTCAGGTGATATTCCGCGCTCTTTTGCTTCTTTTATTCGCTGACCCGCTACCCCGGAATTGATGAAACTGATTGAATGATTTGAGCAACCTGACCGAATCCGAGGAATTGTAAATTACTCAAGCCTTCACGCTCTTCAATGCGAAATAATTAATTTCCCGCGAAATCCATAACAGGCCACGTCTAAAGTTAATTGTTGAAATCAGAGTGCTAAACCCATCCCGCGCTGCAACCCGCCTGACTCATTAAATAGTAGTTTCGATCCGCTACGACATCGGCCTGCCGACCTTGGCACGGTTGTTGATAATCCTACAGGCGAGGGCCTACTCCGTTATCCCAGTAACGAGCTATTGAGTGAAGTCCTCAAAAGTAATTGGCCTCAGGTACTCAGGTTATAAAGAAAGCATTCGGAGTGATAAAGAAAATGAAAACCAGTAAAAACGCTCTTACCGTTATAATAGCAACCTTTCTGGTTGCTTGTTTCCTCACAATGGGAATCCCCTCGTCGGCTGGATTTAAGAGCGATACAGTAGCCCAGAACATGTTCACGACCCGGAAGGTGTCAGAGGATCTGGATGATGTCGTTTATTCCGCTTCTGAGAAAATGGTCAAAGTGATCATTGACCTGGAGCCTTCGCTTAATAGCAGAGCTTATAGTCAGGTGTTTTCAAAATTCAGCCAGAAAGGCGGAATCATCACTCGAAGCTTGAACGGCGGCAAATCAGCGGCAGTAGAGATTCCTGCCAAGGCGCTTGCTTCCCTGACAAACGATGCGAACATCAGATACATATCGCTCGACAGGCCGACTGTGGTATCCGGCCACCTTGAGAACACGTCCGGCGCGGCTCTGGCCAGAAGCATGGGCACCTCTGCCACAGGCACGATAGACGGAAAAAATATCGGCATCGCCATACTCGATTCGGGCATCTATGCATCGCATCGCTCGTTTTACACCAACAGAATAGTGGCGAGCGTTGATTTCACGGGCGAAGGAAGAACGGACGATCCTTACGGACATGGCACGCACGTAGCGTCTATCGCGGCTGGAGGCAGCCAGGTCGCAGGCGGGGCCTACACGGGCGTGGCTCCCGGCGCGAAGATAATAAACGTCCGGGTGCTCAATTCTCAGGGGGCAGGCGCGACCTCCAACGCAATCGCAGGTATTGACTGGTGCATCGCCAACAAGGCCGCTTACAACATTCGCGTTATAAACATGAGCTTCGGCGCGACTGCCGTAGACTCTTATTCAAACGATCCTCTTTGCCAGGCCGCAAGGCGAGCCTTCAATGCGGGCATACTTGTTTGCGCTGCCGCCGGTAATTCGGGGAAAAACGCATCGGGCAATAAAGTATATGGGACTATTCACTCTCCCGGCATAGAGCCTTCAGCGCTTACAGTAGGAGCGACGAATACTTACGGAACGGACTCGCGCGCAGATGACACTCTTGCCTCTTTCAGTTCTTCCGGCCCGACGCGCGGATACATTACGACTGCGAATGGTGTGAAGCGTTACGACAATTTGGTAAAGCCTGAGATCGTAGCGCCGGGAAATAAAATAATCGGGGCCGCGTCGCCGAATAATAAGATACTCTCTATCAGCCCTATTCTTGATGCAGGCGTGAGCCTTGTCGCAACTCGCAAGATGATGAGAATGAGCGGCACGTCAATGGCGACGCCTGCCGTTGCAGGCGCGGCAGCCCTCTTATTCCAGAGGAACCCGAGTCTTACGCCCAATCTTGCCAAAGCCATTCTCGAATATACCGCGCAAACGATTCGCAACTGCAACAACTACCAGCAGGGAGCGGGACAGTTGAACGTGGAAGGCGCGGTAAAGCTTGCGGGCCTTGTGCGAACAGACCTGACAGGAAGAGTGCTTGGCGATGCGCTGCTTACGGGCGCTGCGCCTACAGCGTCAACCACGATTTCGGGCTATAACTTTCAATGGGGCGCAGGACTGATTCAAAAGTGGAACTTTGTGCACGGGTCTGACCTGATAACGAAATATCAAGGCATCTACGGCACAGGCGTATTGGTTAGTGATGGGGTGCTGTTTTTAAACGGCACACTGTCAGGCAATGCAGTGCTGATTTCAACCGGCACAATACTGTCGCAAGGTGTGCTTATCTCAGGCGGCAGTCTGCTTTCTGTCGGAACGCTGCTCACAAGCGGTACTTTGCTCTCGGATGGTACTTTGCTTTCGGACGGTACTTTGCTTTCGGACGGTACTTTGCTTTCGGATAGCGTTTACGCTTCCTCAATGACACCTCCGGTTGCAACAGCAGTAGCTCAGTCTGCGATGGTAGGGGATGCGACTGCGGACATGTTACCAATCATTGATCTCGACCTGCTCCCTTAACGGGAGAGCGCAAGAACTGTGGGAACCCTCGCGTGGAAGGCGAGAATGGTAATAGGCAAGCAGACAACACAGCATCAGGGAATGCTGAAGAAATAAGGAAAAGGCAATGTATCCTCTGGTAAACTTAAACGCGGATAAAATGAATTTAGAGATGGTTCATTCCGCGGAAAACAAACCGATGAAGGTAGAAAGCCTCACAACCGGGCACGAAGCGGAAGTGATGCGCTTTCTGAGTGAGCGCCCCAGCCACACCTTCGGGTTGTGTGGGTTCATCAGCAGCAATGGACTCGTCAGCCCTCACAATCGCGGCACCTTTTACGCCTGCCGCGACGAAAAGGGCGAACTTCAAGGCGTGGCTCTGATCGGCCACTTCATATTGTTCGAGACTCGCTCAAATGCCGCCATCGAAGCTTTCGCGCGACTCGCACAGCAGCATCCCAACGCGCACATGCTTTTAGGTGAACAGGAGAAGGTAGACGTGTTCTGGCATTACTATGCCGAC
>DATEKX010000449.1:0-6266 GCA_035277165.1 Blastocatellia bacterium
GCTCAATACACCAGCAGATTGCGCCGTCTATGTCGGTGATAGTTGTCACGATATGATCGCAGGCCGTCGCGCAGGAGTGCGAACGGTCGCTGCTCTTTGGGGGCCATTTCCGCGAGCGGAACTTGAGTGCGAACGCCCGGATTATCTGGCGGAGTCAATCAATTCATTGCTTGAAATTTTCATCTGAACCTTATTAACAAATGCAGAAGATAAAAGATCGTTATCGCAAAATACTCGGTGAAGAGAGAGGGCTGGTTCATCATAAGCCGCGCGGGCTTGGCCTGGACATTGCGCTGGCTTATCCGAACACTTACTACATTGGAATGTCCAATCTTGGATTTCAATCGGTCTATCAACTTTTCAATTCCTACAATGGCGTAACCTGCGAACGTGTCTTTGTGCCAGACGCGGATATCGAACGTGAGCTTGAACGCACGCGCGGGCCGTTGCTTTCGATGGAGTCGGAAACGCCCGTATCTGAATTCGATGTGCTTGCGATTTCGGTTTCATTCGAGACGGACTATCTCAACATCCCAAAACTGCTCAGGCTCGCGAAGATTCCAGTGATGGCCGCAGAGCGAAACAAATGGCATCCGCTAATCGTGATGGGCGGCGCTGCTGCGTTTCTAAACCCGGAGCCGGTCGCAGATTTCATTGACGTTGTATCGGTAGGCGAAGGCGAAGTGCTCGTCCCCGCGCTGCTTCAGGTAATGAACGAAGCCGAATCACGCGAAGACTTGCTCTTGCGCCTGACGCGCGAGCCGGGATTCTACGTGCCGAAGTTTTATGAAGTCCACTATCACGAAGACGGCAGCCTCGGTCGTATTGCGCCGACAAATGGCGCGCCGCGTCGCGTCTTCACCATGCGCAATCCCATGCGCAAGCAGGAAGGCAACGGCAAATTCGAGGATGCGTTCATCCCCGCAAGCGAAATACTAACGGACAACACAGAGATGAGCGGTCGTTATCTGATGGAGATTTCGCGCGGGTGTTCGATGGGTTGCCGCTTCTGCTGGGCAGGTTATTCCTATCTTGCGCCGCGCGTCTTTTCAGCCGAAAAACTTTTGGCTCGTGCCGCTGATATGCGTTCGCACACGGACAAAATCGGGCTTGTCGCCACTGCCGTTTGCGATCACCCTGAGATTCATGAACTGCTCGATGGACTAGAGAAGCTCGATTATCAAGTCTCGGTTTCGTCTTTGCGTTTGGATCAGATCACGCCCGAATTGCTCGACGCACTGGTTCGCCGCAACGATCAGCAACTTGCGATTGCGCCCGAAACAGGTTCGGATCGATTGCGCCGCGTCATCAATAAAAATCTGACGAACGACGAAGTAGTCCAGATAGCCGAGATGATCTTTGAGCGCGGCATATTCAATCTGAAGCTTTACATGATGATCGGATTGCCTACCGAAGAAGACGAAGACATTGATGCGATTGTCGAACTCACTGATCGAATACGCGAGCGGATGATCGAGGTAGCGCGACCGCGCGGTCGAGTCGGTTCGATCATCGTTTCGCTCAACGCATTCGTGCCCAAGCCTCAGACGCCTTTTCAATGGGAGCCGATTCAACCGGAGCGCGAGCTTGATCGAAAGATCAAATACCTGACGCGCGCCTTCAAAACGATGCCGAACGTAGAAATGCGCGCTATGAGTTCGCGCATAGCCACTTTGCAAGCGATGATCTCGCTCGGCGACCGCAGGCTCTCGAAATTCATTCTCGAAGTAGACCGCACAGGCAACTGGCGACAGGCAATGCGCGGATGGACTGATTACGCGCTGCGTCGGAGATCGCTCGACGAGCCGCTGCCGTGGGATGTGGTAGACATAGGACTCACGACTGAGTTCATGAAGAAAGAATACGAGCGCGCGATGGCCGACCGCATCACAAAGCCGTGTCCTGCGATTGACCCCTGCATTCGCTGCGGCGTGTGCGACCCGCGCAACGTTCCTGAAAACGCGCTTGTGCAATTAGAGTGGATGAAGCCCGCGTTGAATCCTGCTCAACAATTGATTTTAGTTGACCGCGTGACGGGCGCCGCTGCGGCTGGCGATTAATCAATCACAACTTAAAATTAAAACTTAAAGTGCTGACCGACGACACAGGCTTGCCGTCGCGCGTCGAGGGTTTGAATTTCCAGCGTCTTGCCGCAGAGACTGCTGCATCTCTCAGCAGCGATGGCCCGGACGTTGCTCGCGCCGAAACCACATCGCCTTTCTCGCTGATTGTCACCTCTACTATGACCATGCCGCTTTGACCTGTAGACTTGGCAAGCTGCGGATAAGCTGGCTGCGCTCGACTGACCGGCTCGCCTCTTACAGTCGTTGCGCCCGGTTTGCGAGCAGCAGCAGTAGCAGCAGGCGGAGGCGGAAGATCAGGCGAGCTTGAAGCATTTCCGGGCACATAGTTAGGCATACCTTTAGGCGCTGCGCTCTCACTGCCTCCCTGTACATTCTGCGCAGACGGCAGAACGGGCAGCGCAGGCGATGAGGCTCTGGTTGCTTTTGGCGGCTCGCTTGCGGCAACAACTCCGGGCAATGGCTGAGGCGTCATCGTCGTTGGCTGCGGGTTTACAGGTGGAGCGTCTTCTTCGGGTCGAACGGGCTTGGTCGGCTGAGTCGTTAACGAATCAGTCGCTGGCGAATCCGTTGCGCGCACTTCGACTTGCTCTATCGGCTCGTTATCTTCAATCGGAGCGGAGTCAGACGGCTCGGGCAAAGCTGGAAGCGGAACAACCTGCGCAAGCGATTGATACTCTTTATCAAGGCGAGCTTCATACGCAGGTAAGACTTTGAAGAGCGTCACCGCAATCGCTGCCAGAAATGCAAACGCTATCACTGCCGCATAAAGCCATCGCTTAGTCTGCTTTTCAGCCGCCGTTTCGCCCACAGGTCGAGCGGTCAATAATGTAGCTGTCTGGAAGTTGTCCGATACGGCTGGCACAGAATGATTCACAGCAATCAGGCTTTGGTCTTCTCTGGTCGCAAGCGCCAATGCCGTATCGTTGACTTGAACATTGAACGTGCTCTGCTCGGCCACGCTTGTTTTCTCAACAACCATTTTCAACGGCGCTGTCGCTGCCGGAACGCTGACCGCTTTTTTAGGGGTCTGCTGTCCGGTTGATTCGAGCTTGTTTGCAGCTTCGCGCGTCTCCGGTTTTTCGTTGCCACTGTTGGGAATTGATGTTTGAAGCTCATCCTTCTTGATTACTTCCGGCTTGATCGCTTCCGGCGCGCTCGTCTGTGTAAGCGAATCGCTATCTTTGAACGATTGAGCGAGGCGTTCGGCTCTGACCGTGTAATCTCTTGCGCGAGCCGTGTCGCCGTGCGCTTCGTACACGCGCGCAATCTCGAAACACTCGCTACTGGCCTTCTCCATCATTTCCGATCTCAGGTATATATCCTTCAGCTTCACACGCACGTCTATGTAATCCGGCCTGTGCACGAGTATCTCTTTAAGCATTGCGATGGCTTGTTCGACTCTGCCGTATCCGACAAGAAGTTCGGCCATTGAAAGCTGCTGGACTACAACTCCGTCGTCGTAACCATGCGGCGCAGGATTCGCCTTCGCGACGGCGGGCGCAGTGGCAGACTCGCGCGCTTGCGAAACGTTTTTCTGATCAGGCTTGCTGAACGCCGGTGGATTTGACGAAGGCTCTGTCATTGATGAAGCAGGCAGATTTTGCAAGGCAGCAATCGCCGCCGTCGCTTGCTGTCCGGCTGGTTTGATAGCGAGCGCCTTCTCGTTCGCCTTGAGCGATTCGACTATGTCTCCCTGTTTCTTAAACACGACCCCTGCCGTCAGAAACATATCGTAAGCTTTCTCACTCATTCCTTCGTGCAAATAAATCTCGCCCAGTCTCAGATGCACGCGAGCGTTGGACGGGTCCAGTTCGAGAATTTTCTTCAGGATGTAGGCGGACTTGATCGGAGAGCCTTTATCAAGATAGCTGTCGGCAATGCGCGAGAAATCATCTATCCCGTCCTGTATCCGACCCGTTTTGATATACAGATTGCTGAGCGCACCGATTGTAGTGAGGTCGAACGGATCAGCTTCCACAAGTTGTCGGTAGATGGTGATTGCTTCGGATGTTTGGCCTTGATGGATGCATCGTTCCGCACTATGCAGAGCTTCGGATTTATTGAATGACATATTCCTCCCCCCGATGAATACACCTTCAACGACTTTGCCTCAATCAACAGCAAAGACGACGCGCTTGGGTAAGCTTCGCTTGTAATGAATCACGGAGATCACTTCTTGTCACAACTTAATTTAAGATGACTGCGCCCGCTAAATAGCGTGAGCCTTGCAGCCTGCTTGCAAAGAACAACCTTTCAGGGTGGAGTCCGGTTTCCGGTTGTTTTACGCGATCAGTCGCGCGCCTGATTCGACAGCTTCGGCGCAAACGTGATTGCGATAATATGTACAATTATTCTTAAGTTAGATTGATCGGCAGGGGCAGTTGGGGGTCAAACGTTGAGTCAGCTTTGCATTAAAGCATACCCGGTGAACGGTTGCAATACTCTTCTTTGGGCATATTGATGCTTGAGTCTTCCCGCGCTCGATGGTACTATCGCGCCCGTTCATCACTCATTCTGAAATTGGGAAAGGCAATCCGAGTGCAAGTTGCTTCTGACCGCGCAGAGGTCTCCGAAGTTGCCGAAAAAGCGCCGCGCCGCAATGGCTTAATCAAGTGGGGCTTAGTACTTCTGGTGGGACTGGCAATCGTCGCCATCCCCGCGCCTTCGGGAATCACACCTCAAGCCTGGCGACTGCTGGCAATATTTGCCGCGACAATCGTGGGGCTAATAGTGCAGCCGCTGCCGGGCGGAGCTATGGTGCTGATCGGAGTAGCGGCAACAGCGCTTCTCGGAGTGATGCCTGTTGATAAGGCTCTATCCGGGTATGCAGACCCTGTTGTGTGGCTCGTGCTCGCGGCTTTTTTCATGTCGCGCGGGATGATCAAGACGGGACTCGGAAGGCGAATCGCTTTCCTGTTTATCCGCGCAATCGGGCATCGTTCGCTGGGGCTTGGGTACGCGCTGGTTTTGACCGATGTGCTGCTCGGCACATTCATTCCTTCGACGGGCGCGCGATCAGGCGGCATCATCTTTCCCATCAGCAAGAGCCTGGCCGAAGCATATGATTCGCATCCCGGAAAGAGCGCCGAACGATTGGGCGCGTTTCTGATGGTCTTGCTTTATCAATGCGAAGTCATCATCTGCGCGATGTTTTTGACGGGGCAGGCATCGAACCCGCTGATTGCGAAATTTGCCGAGCAACAGACGGGCATAAATTTAAGCTACAGCCGCTGGATGCTCGGCGCGATAGTTCCCGGCATCGTTTCGCTGATAGTAGTTCCGCTCTTGCTTTATAAAATCTTCCCGCCCGAAATCAAACACACTCCCGCCGCATCCGAATTCGCGTCGAAAGAACTTGCCGCGATGGGGCCGATGAAGCAATCAGAGAGATTGATGTTGCTGGTCTTCGCATTGACCGCAACGCTTTGGATGACTACGGCGCTGCATGGAATTCACTATGCTGCGGTCGCTCTGCTCGGCATTTGCGTATTGCTGTTGACCGGGGTGCTCAACTGGGACGATGTGCTCAGCGAGCGAGGCGCGTGGGATGTCTTCATCTGGTATGGCGGACTGGTGCTTATGGCCGGAGCGTTAGGCGAAACAGGAATCATAAATCGTTTTGCAGACACCGTAGCAGGATTTACTGCCGGGTGGACTTGGTGGGCCGCGCTCGCTGTGTTGCTGTTAATTTACTTCTACGCGCATTATGGATTCGCAAGCATCACAGCGCACGCGACGGCTATGTACACGCCGTTTCTCGTCGTCATTCTCGCCGCAGGCGCGCCCGCTTACATAGCCGTGCTGTTGCTGGCTTACTGCTCGAATTTAATGGCGGGACTCACGCATTATGGCACAACTCCCGGCCCTATTTATTTCGGCGCGGGCTACGTCAAACAGCAGACCTGGTGGCGGCTCGGCCTGATCGCATCCGTGCCGAATATAATGGTGTGGGCGACTATCGGGCTGCTCTGGTGGAAGCTGCTCGGCTGGTGGTGAAGCCGAATCTCGCGGCGCAATCAATTTACAATCATAGAATAGGGCAACGCGCGGGCGACTGAGAGTTATCCAACCGTCGGCACGAGCCGTTTAGGACAACTCTCGAAGGAGAAACCTCAAGTGAAAAGAATAAGAGTTTCAAATTTCGCTCACATTGTCTCTGCGTTCTTAGTATGCGCGATTGTT
>DATEKX010000450.1:0-3320 GCA_035277165.1 Blastocatellia bacterium
AGATTCTTGAGGCACTTTCTCTACGAAGGCTTCAATGCCGACGAGCGCAATCGTCAGGTCTTCGACGGAATTGACGCGCATGTTGCGGGAGGCGGGCGCGGCAGTTTCAATTATCGCTTCGCGGAAGCATCGCGCGATGCAAGCGCGTTTTCGACTTTCCTCTACCCGACGGACATCTTCCCTTTCACAGACGTTGAGCAGACAGACCCCGAAACCGGGGAGCGAGACGGGCTGCTGACTCACGCGAAGAATCAGCCGCTTCCGAAAATCTTTTACACATTCTCGTCTTATGAATACTGGGGCCGCGCCGCGTCGCTGATTCACACAAGTATAGATGGCAAGTCGGATGCGCCTATGATGAATAACACTCGAATATATTTTTTTGCAGGAGGCCAGCACGGGCCAGCCGCATTTCCTCCGACTAAACCGATGAGTCGCCAACTGGCGAGTCCTAACGATTATCTCTGGTCAATGCGCGCTATATTAGTGGCGCTTGATCGCTGGGTTAAGGACGGCACGCCTCCGCCGCCGAGCCGTTATCCGCGCGTGAGCGACGGTACGTTTGTTCGCCCCGATGCGGTCAAGTTTCCTGAGATACCCGGCGTAGAGTTTCCCAAAAGGATTCACGAAGCGTATCGCGTTGATTACGGCCCGGAGTTTAAGTCCAGAGGCATCGCAAGCCTTGAGCCGCCGCGCGCAGGTCGCCCGTTTCCGATGCTTGTGCCTCAAGTTGATAGCGATGGAATTGATCTGGGCGGAATCAGAATGCCGGAAGTCGCAGTGCCGCTTGCGACCTACACCGGATGGAACCTGCGCGACCCGAAGACAGGAGCGCCCGATGAGCTTATTGATTTTTTAGGCTCTTACGTTCCGTTTGCGCGCACGCGAGCCGCGCGCGAACAAGCAAACGATCCACGCCCTTCGATTGAAGAACGATACCAGAGCCGCGAGCATTATCTTGCGTTGTTCAAAGAAGCTGCGCTCAAACTGGCGCGAGACGGCTATCTGTTGGAGCAGGATGTTGCGGCGCTGCTCCAACGCGCAAACGATTACTGGGATTATGCGATAAAATAATCAGAAGGAATGCAAATGCTCGACTCTCGGCTCACCTCAAATTTCCCTTTCAAGTTCCTGATTGCCTGCGTCGCACTGGCGTTGCTAGCGGGCTTTGCCATCTCAGACACTCAACCGCAAGATGAAGAACGCGAGCCGCAAGAGAAAAAAAATTACGGCATATCTTCAATCGTGTTCTCGCCCGACAGTAAGCTTGTGGCTCTGGTGAAAGGCAATTTGAGACCGGAACGTTACTATGGGTTTGAAGGCTATCGTCGTTATGAAGGATATGTCAATTACAATAGCCAGGTGGAAGTATGGAATTTGTCAGATGGAAAGTTGAGCCGGTTGTTCGCTGATTTCGGCGGGCCTGTGCTTTCAGTATGTTTCTCGCCTGACGGCGATCAGATTGCAACCGCAAGCTGGGAATTAAAAGACTCAAAGCCTTTCACGAAAAAAGCATACTACTACGAATCCAGCGGCGTTATAAAAGTCTGGGACATAAAGACCGGAGAGCTGAAATGGATTCAGAAAAGTCTGCACAGTGATATTACCGCTATTGCATATTCGCCTGACGGCAACAGCCTGCTGGTTGCGGGAACAATAGATGGATTTTTCTCAGAAGTAAAAGTGCATGATGCGCGCCAGGGCATGTTGAAGCGAACGATAAGTCTTCGCTCGCCTGTCGGCGCAATCGCATTTTCGCCCGATGGCAAAACTCTCGCAGTCAGAAAGACCGTCCTCAGCGAAAGCAGATGCGAAGTGAAGCTTTACGACTTTCCGTCTTACAAAGAACAACGAACTATTCAAGAGCAGAAAGGAATACTACCCGGCCCGGAAATACATGGCGATTGGGGCACATTCAGCTATCGCAGAAGCGATATGAAGAATCTCGTATTTTCGCCCGACAGCAAAAAACTGGCAGTTCGCGTTTCAGGCTTCAAGGAAAAGGAAAAGGAGTTAATCAATCAGATTCTCATCTACGATGTGCAAACAGGTCGGCAGGAGCAATTGATTCCGATCAGCAAAAACCCGCTCCCTTCTGTGAAAGGCCAATACTACGAGAAGTATCGCATGCTTTCTCGCATCACCAGACGCAACGTTCAGTTGGTGAATGCAATTATCTATCTGGCGGACGGCAACCGCATAGCAATGCTGAATCGCGATGGAATAATGAAAATATGGAATGTGCAGACCGGAGAAGTGACGTGGTCAGGTCAAAGTAACAAACCTTTCACTTCGGTGGCTTTCCTGCCGGGCGGCGGGCTGGTTGCGTTTGCAGATTACGACGATGTTATGACTATCTGGGACGCGCAAACAGGCGAGCAAAAACATGTCATCAAAAGCCCCTTTGAAGACCGAAACACGCTGGACGTAGGCAATCTGATAGTTTCAATTCAGCCTGTGTTGTCGCTGGCTTTTTCGGCGGACGGCTACGCGCTTGCGAGCGCAAGCGGCAGCGATGTCGTGCGCGTATGGGACGTGCGCGCAGCCGTAGAAAAGACAAAGATTGCAAGGCGCAATGCGGCCTTTATGTCAGTCGCCTTCTCGCCCGACGGAAAAGCGATTGCGACCGGAAACCGCGATGGCGATCTAACGGTCTGGAACGCTGAAAGAGGCGAGCAGTTAATTTCAACGGACGGCGAAGCTGCGATTAATTCCATAGCATTCTCTGCGGATGGAAATACTATTGCCGCCGCGAGCGCAGATGGAGCGATCAAGCTCTGGGAAGCCCGTACCGCAAAGCTCAAGCTCTCGTTCGATGGTCACAGCAGCGCAGCGCTTTGCGTGACATTCTCGCCTGACGGAAATATTTTAGCCAGCGCAAGCGCTGATGGAATGATTGCGATGTGGAACAGGCAGACGGGTGAGTTGATTCGCTCGATGAAGCACAATGCGGCAGTAAACTCGATTGCTTTTTCTCCCGACGGAAGAATGCTTGCGAGCGGAAGCGCAGACAAAGCCGTTCAAATGTGGGACGCGCAAACAGGCGAGTTGAAAAAGACCATGACGGATCACGATGATTCAATCAATGCAGTAGCATTCTCGCCTGATGGAAAAATGTTTGCGACAGGCAGCGATGATAAAACAGTGAGACTATGGAACGCGCAAACGGGCAAATCCATACGAACGTTGAAAGGGCATGATGCATCTGTGCACACGCTTGCTTTCTCGCCTGACGGCGCGACGCTTGCCGCAGGGATGGGAAACAATGCGATTGTTTTCTGGAACCCGCAATCTGGAGAGTTGAAGCGACTTCTGAAAGA
>DATEKX010000451.1:0-11763 GCA_035277165.1 Blastocatellia bacterium
GAAGCATCCTTGATCGGCGTTGACAGCGACGATCAAGGAATAAAAGTAGATCAGATTGAGCAGGTGTTGTCGCAGTCGCGGCCCAAGCTTATATATCTGGTCCCAGACTTTCAGAATCCAAAAGGGACAACGCTTTCAACAGAGCGAAGAGAGCAATTGATTGATATTTCGCGGCGCTATCGAATTCCAATTCTCGAAGACGATCCATACGGCGAGCTGCGGTATAGGGGTACGAGACCCGAATCCCTTGCGGCCTTAGATGAAGACGGATTGGTGATTCGCTTGAGCACTTTTTCAAAGACGATCAGTCCCGGAATACGCATCGGCTGGATCACGGCTTCAGAAGAAATATTACAGACGCTTGTCATAGTAAAGCAGGCCGCAGACCTTCACACGAGCACAGTTGAGCAGCGCGCTGCGGCGCGGCTTCTACAAAGCTTCGACTATGACGCGCATGTGGCTCACCTTTGTGAAGTGTACGGCGAGCGGTGCGACACCATGCTCAAGGCGATTGAAACGCACTTCCCATCAGAAGCGAGTTGGACAAGGCCGGAAGGCGGGCTTTTCTTATGGGTGGAGCTGCCGAAAGCAGTCAACGCAGAAGAAGTGTTCAAAGACGCGATTCGAGAGCGAGTAGCTTTTGTTCCCGGCACGTCGTTTTTTGCGAACGAGCCACAACACAATTTCATCAGGCTCAACTTCTCGAATCAATTGCCGGAAATGATCGAAGAAGGCATTAAGCGAATTGGCGGCGTACTGAAACGGAGGATGAAATGAGCGACAGAAAGTTCGTCATAGCAGATGTGTTCACTGAAAAGAGATTTGGTGGAAACCAGCTTGCCGTCTTTACGGATGGTACGGGGCTTGACAGTCAAACGATGCAGACAATCGCCCGCGAGATGCACTTTTCGGAAACGACTTTCCTGTTACCGCCAGAGCAAGGCGGCGATTATAAAGTGAGAATATTTACGCCAGAACAAGAACTTCCATTCGCAGGCCATCCCGTTGTCGGAACAGCGCACGTCATAGTCGCAGAGCGCATGAAAGAATTGAGCGAGCCCGTGACAACAGTGACGCTCGAAACAGGCGTCGGGCCGCTTTCAGTCGAGGTCAATGCCCAAGCCGGTCGCGCCGGTCACACGGTTATGAATCAGCTTTTGCCCGTTGTGAAAGGAACGCTTCATGATGTTGCGGCGATGGCGAAAGCGCTCTCGATTTCCGCTGCTGAGATTGAGCGGACTGGTCTGCCAATAGAGATAATCTACAACGGCCTCACCATGATGGTTGTTCCTGTAGCATCGCGCGCAACAATTGAAAAGATCAAGGTTGATGCGAGCGCGCTCGAACGGATCAGCAACGACGCGGGCGCGCAAACGGTGCTGACGTTTACGCGCGAGACTGTCAACCCATCGAGTTCCGTCCATTGTCGAGTTTTCGCTCCTGCTGCCGGGGTGATCGAAGACGCTGCGACAGGCTCGGCAAATGGAGCGTTCAGCTCTTATCTTATCCGCCATCGTGTGGTGGATGTGCAACCCGTGACAACTATATTGAGCGAACAGGGATTTGAGATGAATCGCCCTAGTTTGCTGCATCTTGAAGTTAAAGTTGATACGGCAACAAACGAGGTGAAAGGCGTGCGTGTGGGCGGCGGTGTCGTCATAGCAGGCAGGGGTGAAATTATTTTGTCTTAGCTTTAACAAAAGTCTGAAACCGGCCCCCAGAGCCGGTTTCGGGCGCGGGGAGAAAACAATGAATGATAATTTGATCCGATTGAAAACAGGTTTGGCTGAGATGTTGAAAGGCGGCGTCATCATGGATGTGACGAATGCAGAGCAGGCCCTGATAGCGCAGAACGCGGGAGCAGTTGCAGTGATGGCGCTCGAACGAGTTCCGGCGGATATACGCGCCGAAGGCGGCGTTGCCCGCATGGCCTCGCCCAAAAAGATTCGCGAGATAATGGCCGCCGTGACGATTCCCGTGATGGCAAAAGTGCGAATCGGGCATTTCGTCGAAGCGCAGGCGCTTGAAGCGCTCGGCGTTGATTTCATTGATGAAAGCGAAGTCCTGACGCCTGCAGACGATGAGCATCATGTTGACAAGCATCGCTTCAAAGTTCCTTTCGTTTGCGGCGCGCGCAATCTGGGCGAAGCGCTGCGTCGCATAGGCGAAGGCGCGGCAATGATTCGCACGAAAGGCGAAGCAGGGTCAGGCAACATAGTCGAAGCCGTTCGCCATCTTCGTCGAATCAATCAAGAACTCAGGCGGCTTACTGTGCTCGGCGACGAAGAGTTGATGACGGAAGCGAAACAACTCGGCTCGCCTTATGAAATCGTGCGAATGGTTGCCAGAGACGGCAAACTGCCTGTGCCGAACTTTGCGGCAGGAGGCATTGCCACACCCGCAGACGCTGCGCTCTGCATGCAATTGGGCGCAGAGTCCGTGTTCGTAGGCTCAGGCATATTCAAATCCTCCGACCCGGCAGTCCGCGCTAAAGCTATAGTCAAAGCGACTGTCCACTTCAATGACCCGAAGGCTGTGCTCGAAGCAAGCGAAGAGTTGGGCGAAGCAATGCGCGGCCTTGAAATCTCGAAGATTCCCGAAGGCGAAATGCTTCAGACGCGGGGATGGTAATTCAGGAAATTATGAACACGGAATGATGAACGATGAGCGAGTTCGCATTCATCATTCCGCGTTCACAATTCATCGTTTATGAAAATCGGTGTGCTGGCAATTCAAGGTGACTTCGCGGCGCATAAGCGCACGCTTGCAAAGATAGGCGTAGATGCGGTTGAAATCCGTCGCGCAATCGAATTGCAGCAAGTTGACGGGTTGATAATGCCCGGCGGCGAGAGCACAACGATGCTCAAGTTCATCGAAGAAGAAAACCTCGTTGATCCGATCAAACAGTTTGCTCGCGCGGGCAAGCCTGTATTTGGCACGTGCGCAGGCGCGATTCTGCTCGCGCGCGAAGTCCATAATCCCAGTCAGCAATCTTTGGGGTTGATGGATATTTCTGTTGAGCGCAACGCATATGGGCGACAGGTTGACAGTTTTATCAGCGCTGTGGATTCGTCGTTTGAAGGCGGGTTGCTTGAAGCGGTATTCATTCGCGCGCCTAGAATCCTGAGCGTAGGAGCGAATGTCGAAGTCCTTGCAAGTCTTGATGGCGAGCCTGTGTTTGTGAAAGAACGCAATATTCTTGCGGCCACCTTTCACCCTGAATTGACTCAGGATGAGCGCGCGCATCGATTTTTTTTAGAAATGATCTCTGATTGATTATCAACTCATCACAGCCTAAACAAGCCGGGCGATTTCCGCTATCCTGAGGACTGAACAAATCAACTCTGGAGTTTAAACGCGATGGATTTCGGGCTTCGCGGGAGAGTAGCAATAATCACTGCCGCATCGAGCGGGCTGGGAAAAGCATGCGCGAGTGCGCTTGCCGCAGAAGGCGCGAATGTTGTAATCACATCGCGCGGCGAAGAGGCATTGCGCTCGGTCGCCGATGAAATTCAGGCTTCATCCGCAGTTGAAGCGTTGGCTATCGCAGGCGATGTGACGGATGAAAATCACGTCCGGCAGGTAGTGGCAGAGGCGAAAAATCGATTTGGCCGAATAGACATTCTCATCGCAAATGCAGGCGGGCCTCCGGCGGGCTTCTTCGGCGATTTCACGGCGGAGGATTATCGCAAAGCGGTCGAGTTGAATTTAATCAGCACAATCAATCTATGCAACGCGGCCATTCCTGAAATGCGCGATCTAGGATGGGGACGCATCCTTGCTATCACTTCCATCGCCGCAAAACAGCCGGTTGATAATTTGATCCTCTCGAATACGGCGCGCGCCGGAGTTCTGGGATTCATGAAAAGCCTGTCTCAGCAGGTTGCGCCTTTTGCGATAACAGTCAACACCGTTTGTCCGGGCTATCATCTAACGGAGCGGTTGAAGAAGCTGGCCGCGTTTGTCTCTGAAAGAGATGGCGTGAGCGTAGAAAAGGTTTACGCGCAATGGGCAGAATCAACGCCGATGAAGCGCATAGGAGACCCGAAAGAGTTTGCCGCGCTTGTTGCGTTTTTATCGTCAGAGAGTGCGAGTTATATCACAGGCACGGTCATTCAAGTAGACGGCGGGGCGTACAAAGGATTGATTTAATCATTGAGCTTTGAGATTCGAGATTACAAGCCAGCGGATTTTGATAGGCTGTATGAGATAGACCATGCGGCCTTCACCGAAGAGATTGCCTATTCACATCTTGAGCTTCAGTTTTATCTGCGCTCGCCGAAGTGTAGGACTTTGATTGCAGAGTCCGATGGCGAGATAGCCGGTTTCGTCATCGGCTGCAATGACCCTCGACAGATGGGGCACATCATCACGATTGACGTAATGCCTAATCGCCAGCGCCAGCAGATCGGGAGCCGACTGCTTGCAGATATCGAAAGCTGGTTGTGGCAGCGCGGGGCGGAAGCGATTTATCTGGAAACACCTGTTGACGACGCGGGCGCGCAAGGGTTTTATGACAAGCACGGTTATTTTGTGCTGGAACGAATCGAAGGCTACTACAATGATTCGCTCGATGCGTTCGTTATGATGAAGACTGCAAAGCGGTGATGACCGCGTTTCCGCTCGCGCTCGACTGAAAAGCATAGGGCCGCACCTTTGAAACTTTTGAGGTGCGGCCCTATTCCTTATACCTATTCTGTGCAGTTTACGGCTTTGACGGATCAGGGCCAATCTGGCCTCTGATTTCACCACCGGGGAAGAGATTCGAATGCACATTGGTGTATGCAATACCTGAACGTATTGCCTTCAATGCTTCGGCGAATTCTCCCGGGCTGACTCCCTGCGCAGCCGCGCCTCCGATAACGTCGGCTGCCGTGATTCTTCCGGTGATAGTGCCCGAAGCGGGGCATGCTTGTGTACCTGCAGGGCCGTTCCCCAGATTGGTGCAGTAGAAGATCATAATGCCTCCATTGACACCTTTCTGGGCGATGTGAGTGTGCGCCTGTTGTACGCTACCTGTGAGACCAGAATAAGTCAGTGTGTAGGTATATGCGCCATCTCCATCCTCTATGAACATAGTAAATGTTCCAGTGCCAGTAGTCGAAATAGCAGGCACCTCCTCAAATCCAATCAAATTGGCTTTGAGTTTTTCCCCAGAGACTCGTTGGGCTTGCGCTATGGATGGCAACAAGCCGAATAACGTTAGTACCAGCAAAAGCTTGAGACATCTTTTCAGCATCCTTCACCTCCAGAGCTTGATAATTTAGCGTCCGTTGCAATAGCGGTTTCTAACTTTTACTTCAATCTTTCAGTCAAGTCAACCGGGCGAGTGATTGGTATCACTTTTAATGAAAAATTATCTCAATTATTCTTGCCCATCGCTGCTTGTGATGAAAAATATCGCGTGATACTTTTACCTGACGATCACGATTGCGGAGAGATATTGAATGAAAGTTGAAACAGGCGTTATTGCAGCGGCGGGGTCGGGCACAAGGATGCTGCCGGTTACTCTGGGGTACCCGAAAGAACTTCTGCCCATTATCAACAAACCTGCGATCCAATTGATTATCGAAGAATATATTGATTCCGGCATCAAAAAAATCATCATTATTACCGGAGCGAATGCTGACCCGATCTATCGCCAATATGATAGGACCAACCTCCCGCCGCGAGGAAAGTACGCATCGCTCGATCAATTCATTGACAAACTTTCAGGCATAGAGCTTATCTTTGAAGCCCAGCGCGGCCCTTACGGTAACGGCACTCCGTTGCTTGTCGCGCGACAGCACATACCTGAAAGCGAAGGGTTCATCTATTCCTACGGCGACGACATCATCAAATCGCAAACGCCATTCGCGCGCCAGTTGATCGAAACGCATAACCGAACATCTGCCCTCGTAGTCGGCACTCAAGAGGTCGCGTGGGAAGATGTTGTTCGCTATGGCATCGCACAGATCAAACCGGCGAGCGCAGACCACGAGATGGAAGACGTGATCGAAAAACCCAGACGCGAAGAAGCGCGATCTAACCTTGCGATGTTCGGGCGTTTCCTACTGTCGCACGATGTCATTCAAATCCTGAGCGAGATCCCGCTCGGCCAATCCAACGAGCTATGGCTGACAGACTCTGTGCGCGAATATATAAGGCGCGGCGGGCGCGTTGTGGCCGAGGCGGTGAAAGACGGCGAGTGGCTCACAATCGGCGATCCATTGAATTACCTGAAGACGCTTTTGAAGTACACGCTCTCTGACAGCGAGCTTCGCACTGCGCTTGAGCCAATGATTCGCTCGATGCTGGACGACAAACAGAATTAGTCGGGTATATGTGAAACATCAATCAACCTTCTCAAACATCATCAAAGTATCTCTGATTCTGGCAGGAGTATTACTCACTCCGGTTGATTCCAGATCGCAAAACTCTCCGGCTCAACTGAATACAAACAAGGTCATCATAATCGGATTTGTCGGCGGGTTAAGGAGTCCCGAAGATATAAACCAGGGAGTTGTGCAAATCAGAAATAGGCTCAGAGATGTCAATTGCACAAATTTGCAGGTAAGCACCTTTAGCCATTTTCACTGGAGGAAGACTTATACAAATATTTTTCAGGCAATAGATTTAGACCGCAATAGTACCCTGTCAGATGAAGAGCTTCGACAAGCGCCCAGGTTAATCATCATTGGTCACAGCTTAGGGGGATGGGCTGTAATAAAGCTGGCCCGGAGATTAGAAAAAGCGAGCATCCCAATCGAATTGACGGTACAACTTGACAGCGTTGGAATCGGAGACGAAGTGGTTCCGGGTAATGTTAAATTCGCAATCAACTATTATCAGAGAAACCAATGGCCGATTCGCGGAGAGAAAAGAATCAGAGCTGAAAATGTAAGCTCAACAAATATTATCAACAATATTCTCATTCAGAACGTTCGCCATGAAGCATTGGCAAGAAATATTCAAATATCCGATTTTATAACCGATAAAGTCCTCGCCCTTTGCTTAAAATGAACGCGCCCGGCAATCCTGTCCACACGAGCGCAAGATTAAACAATCTTATCGGGATTGCATATTCGGTTCTACGAATAGCGAAAGCTCTGACAGGGCCGGACACGCTGCCGCTTGCGTAATGCGAAGCCGAATCTTTGCAGTCATAATTGGTTTGCTGCGCACAAGCCGACAACTTCCGATACTGGTTCCGCTCGCAAATTCTACCCACTGGCCGTCCTGCCATTGATCTAAAGCAAAGCCTTCGATACGCTGGCCCATCGGAAGGTGCTCGCGAAGACGGACAACATTAAATCTTTTGTCGCGGCCAAAATCGAGAACCAGTTCAGGAGTCCTGATTTGATCGTCAGTCGCCCAGTAAGTATCGCGTTTTCCATCAAACAGGTTTCGTGGCAAAAAGCGCGCATCGTTTTCTTTGAAGCGAACATTGCTCGCGCTGACTGTTGCGCCTTGCGCGAGGTCTACGGCAAACGTAGCGTCGAGCAGGTGGCGAAATTCGCGCAGTGATTTCACGTCCGTTTCGTGAATTCTGCCGCGTTGGTCGGGCGGCAAATTGAGCAGCAATGATGCGCCTCGGCCAACCGAAGAGTAGTAAAGGTCAATAAGATTCTGCGGGCTTCTAACTTTATCGTCTTCTCGCGAATGATAGAACCAGCCGGGTCTGATCGAGACATCGCATTCGGCTGGAACCCAGTGCGTGCCCGGACGGTCGCCACTGTTCAAGCGGGATTCATCGGCGCGGCCCGGAATAAAATCTTCTCTGTTAGAGGTGGCCCAGCAAGGATCGCCAGCAACGCCGCGTTCGTTGCCGACCCATCGCACATCAGGGCCCGCATCACTGAAAATAACTGCTTCGGGCTGAAGTTCGCGAATCAACTTCCACGTTGCGGCCCAATCATAATATGTTTCGCGATTGATCAATCGCGTTTCCCGCGCGCCGCCGTAAAACCCGTCACCGCCATTAGCTCCATCTAAAAAGATTTCGAATATAGGCCCGTAGTTGGTAAGCAGCTCGCGCAGTTGATTTCGGAAATAAGTCAGGTATTCGGGACGGCCATAGTCTTTGCGGTTACGATCCCAGGGCGAGAGATAGATGCCAAACTTCAGACCGTATTTGTGGCAAGCGTCAGATATTTCTTTTACGATATCGCCGCGACCTTTTTTCCACGGACTATTTTTCACGGAATGCTCGGTGTATTTCGACGGCCACAGACAGAAACCGTCGTGGTGCTTGGCTGTCAGAATCAACCCTTTCATCCCGGCATCGCGCGCTGCTGTGACTATTTGATCAGCGTTGAAATCCGCCGGGTTGAACGTAGCAGGTGATTCATCGCCGTAACCCCATTCTTTATCCGTGAATGTGTTGACGGTGAAATGAACAAAGCCGTAGAACTCCATCTCGTGCCAGCGCAGTTGGGCAATCGTTGGCAGCGGCCCAAACGGGGCGGGAGGCTTCGCTTCCCTGCTCGACCGGGCGGGCGCGAACGGAAACGTACAAACTGCTGCAAATAGAATGCTCAGGCAAGCGCGCTTGTTCATTGCCAGCACCTTCAGTTTTTTTTCAGCTTCGATAAAACGAGGAGAAGAAGCGATAGAAATTCCACACGTCTACTTTTGAAGACATCTCGAACGTCGCATGCATTGAAAGCAGCGGCACGCCCAGATCAATCACTTCCATATCTTGAGCCGACATGAATCCGCCTATCGTACCTCCTCCGCCAACGTCAACTTTCGGCGTTTGCGTCTGCCATGGAATCTGATTTTGATCGAGCACCGCGCGAATGCGCGCCGTGAATTCTGAAGTAGCGTCAAAGCCGCGACCGTACTTTTTGATCGTCACGCCGTAACCGAGTTTCGCGGCGTTCGATGACTCGCTCGTATTCTGAAAGATTGGGTTTATGCCATCATTCGTGTCGGCAGAAATCACTTGCGAGTTTCTGAGCGCACGGCGCAAATCAAGATCATTGTATGAAGCGCCTCGTTGCGCAGCGATCAGATGAGCGAAAGTTGAACTCAATAACTCTGAAGATGCGCCGGTGTTGTTTACCGAACCGACCTCTTCAAAATTCGACAGATAAGCTAAGGCAGTGAATTTCGGAGTTCCCTTCAAATCAATAATGGCCTGCGCCGCGCAATAAGACGAGAGGCGATCATCCTGACCGTATGCGCCGACAAGCCCGCGATCAACGCCGACATCCATAGGCTGCGCGGCTGGAACGAGTTGTAATTCAGCGCTCACGAAATCCTCTTCCTTGATTTTGTATGTTTCAGCAAAATATTTGAGCACTCCGGCAATGGCAGAAGAATTGCCGTCGTCAATGCTGCCCGCCACGGGATTGAGTTCTTCGCCCGCAAAGACGTTTGTGTAAGTGCGAGTGCGCAATTCAGCATCGGAGTGCGGCGCGTTGTCAGGAATGACAAAGACCGGATCGCCTGCATTCATTCCGATTGAAACTTCAACCGTGCGCCCGTCCGTCGTATCAATCCGCCCGATGAGCGCAAGCGGCACATTGGCCCATTGATATTTTTTGAGGCCACCGTAATAAATCGTTTTGAAGAGCGCGAACCCTTTCGCATCTATAACCGGGCGCGCTTTGAGGTCAATGTGCGGGCTGTCGTGATGCGTGCCCACTACGCGAGAGCCGCTCGTGATCGGCTCTGTTCCAATCACAGCTAATATGACTGCGCGGTCGCGGCCATTGATTATCAATCGAGCGCCGGGCTTGACCTGCGATGGATCGGTGAAATCCGCAAAGCCATTCGCTCGCGCCATCCTGATTACTTCGCGTGTTGAAGTGAGCGCGCTCTTTGCGACGCGAAGATACGTTTTGTACTTTTCCGCAAAGTCGAACACTTCCGCGCGCTGCGTTTGCGTAAGCAATTGCCAGCCGGATTTTTTCGCATTCCATGCGCCCTCTTTTTGCGTTGCGACATTGAGGCAAACCATCAGGCAAGCTACAGCGCTTGCAATTACACGTTGATATGATTTCATTTGATATTATCTCCGCTTGATAAAGCTTTCACCGCAGAGGAGGCAGAGATTATGCAGAGAGTAGTTTTACTCTGCGCCCCCTCTGCGTCCTCTGCGGTGAATTCTTCTTGATGCTAATGTCTGTTCGCTACACGCGCGTCGTCGCTCGTCAATGCTTTCAGGAACTCCACCACATCGCGCTGTTCTTCTTCGCTCAGATTTACAGACTCAAGCTGCCAATCTCGGAACGAATTGGCTTTCCCGCCGTTGACGTAAAACCGCACGACATCTTCGAGCGTTGCCGCGCTGCCGTCGTGGAAATAAGGCGCAGTCAATTCGACGTTGCGCAGCGAAGGCGTTCTGTATGCGCCGATGTCGAGCAAGTTCGTAGTAACCAGAAAACGGCCAAGCTCAACCGAGCCGGTCTGCTTTGTCAAATTGTCCAGCGCGCCGCGCGAATCAGCACGAGGCAATTGCAACGCTCGGCGAACGAGTCCGTCGAATTCCGCAAAGTTTGCAGAGACGCCTGTGTTGCGATAATTGCCGTCGGTCAAAAAAGGAAACGACTGGTTGAAAGTGTGACAAACGACGCAACGGGCTTTGCCGCGAAACAGCATCATTCCATTTCGCGCCGCATCGCCTAATGCCTTGAAATCGCCAGCCTGGTATCTGTCGAGCGGAGAGTTTCCAGACACCAGCGTGCGTTCATACGAGGCAATCGCTCTGGCAACTGCGTCAATCGTGACAGGCCCGTTGAAGACTTGCTGAAACTGCTTTGTGTATTCCGGGATGGCTTTGAGCTTTGCGATTATCTGCTCAAAGCTTTGATCGCCCATCTCATCAGGGTTGATCAGCGGCAGCTTTGCCTGCGCTTCCAGAGTTTCGACTCGCCCATCCCAGAACTGGCCTGAGTTGAACATCGCGTTCAAAAGCGTCGGCGAGTTGCGCGAGCCCTTTCTTCCGCCGATGCCTTCTGCAACGCGCTTGCCATCGGTGAACGCGCGCTCGGGGTCGTGGCACGATGCGCAACTGACCGAGCCATCAGATGAAAGCCGCTTGTCAAAAAAAAGCTGTCGCCCTAATTCGACCTTTCCCGCATTCAGCGCATTGTCTTTGGGAACATAGTATGACCAAACGTCAAACGAAATGCCCAGCGGCAGTGGAAAATCAAATTCGGATGAAGTCGCCTCTACAGCTTTGACGAACAGAGGAAGGATAATCGCAAGCAGAATCACGACTCGCAATTTGAAAGTTGTTTTGCTCATCGCTTAATTACAAATCACGCGTTCGCCTACTGCTCTGCCCTGCCTTTGACGATGATAGCAATGGGCATATCTGCGCCCGCTTGCGTTTTCAATTTTGCAGAGAAGATGAGGTGGCCGTGCTCGTTTCCGGTTATTGATGGAACAGAAACGCCAGCGTCTTCCGGCATAACCAGACTTGTTACTGCCGGGTGATTCGTTCCGCTCACCTTCGCGCTCATCTTCACCAGTTCTTCAAACTTGTATACGGCTCCGGCGTCCTGATCGACGCTTAAAGGAATCATCACAAGAAAATCTCGAACCGGCGAAATGCCCATGTGATTTCCATCCGTGGGATGAAGCGCGTAACGCAGCGTGTAGGTTCCCGCTTTGATCGCCTGCCCGCGAAAATCGTTAGTGGCTTTTGGGAAATTGATAACACCGACCAATGCCGATTCCGCAAGCCCTGTGTAGACAGCACCCGCCGTCTCAGATTTATTGCCAGCGGGCACGCCCGCTCTCAGCCATATTTCGCAAACAACGCCGCCGTCT
>DATEKX010000452.1:0-4469 GCA_035277165.1 Blastocatellia bacterium
GCGTTCGTTTCGTTGTACTGCGTCAACAACTGCAAAGCTGCCGCCGTTTCTTTCTTGTCGCCGCGCGCTTCGTAAATCTCCGCGAGCCGCGAGTAAGGATTTCCTTCGCCTGAATAATAAGGGAAGAGTTCAGCAGCGCGGCGCAGATGCTCGATGGCCTTATCCTGATCGCCTTCCTTTTGATAGATCGCGCCCAGTCGCAAGTTTACAAAGTAATCATTAGGTCGCGCTTTCAGCAACGCGAGCAAAGCGTCTTTCGATGGCGGCTCATTGCCCGTGGTCATGGCAAGACCTTTGCTGACCGATTCGACGTAGCCGCCGACCTTTGCCTTTATGAAATCCGTGAATGCTTTGTCGAAATCCGCAGGCTTGAGCTTTAACGCGCGATCCAGAACATCAGGCGTCTTTGCTCCTTCTTTGTAGAGCGCGAGCATTTTGAGTATCGCGTCAAATCCGAATTTCTCTTCTACGAACTCGCAGACCTGCGACGCCTGAAAGTAAGCCAGCGCAACTCCGTCAGCCGAGCGCGGGCGCGTGAACGCCGCATCTAAATCATCAATCGCAACGAAGCGGCCATCCGTGAAAGCCTTCAGCTTTTCAATCGTCCAGTTTTCGCCCCACCCCTGTCGCGCTCGTCGCTCTTCGTAGACCGAAAGCCCTTCGGAAAACCAGCGCGGTATTTTGTGGTCTGTGATCTGAAGCGTGATGACGTGCGTGAACTCGTGCCAAAGCGTGCTGCCCCAGTTGAACTCGCCGGGGTTGCGCGCAGACGGGCTGTCCATCGCTATGACTTGCCCGAAACAAACGCCGAGCGCGCCAAGTCCCGGCAATCCTAACGAGCGCACTGCGAAGTCTTCGTGATTCGGAAAGACTTCGACTGAAATCGGAGAGCGAGGCGTGAAGCGATACTTCGATGTGAGTTTCTTGTGAGCCTCTTCGAGCAGGTCTGCTGCGTAGATGGCAAGCGCGCCGCTCTCTTTTGGCTCGGACTTGATTAGGAACGGCCCGCGCAAAGTGTCCGTGTAATCCTTCATCGAATCGAGCAGGTCGAGCGTGTTCTTTGCCCAGATGTTGAACGGGTCGCCCGCGAATGTGCGCTCAAGCTCTGCGCGGCCATCAGCTATGCGCCCGACTCGAAGGAGCTGAATGCCGAGCTGTGTGCGCGCGCTCCAAAGTTTCGGCGAAAGCTCTATTGCGCGCCGCCCGTAATCAACTGCGTCAGCGTAACGGCGATTGTTGACGGCGAAATGAGCCAGCGTGTCAAAGAATTCGCCTGCGCGCGGATTGATGGCAAGCGCGCGTTTCGTATCCGCTTCAAGCGCAGTTTTATCGCTTGCCAGATAAGCAATCGCAGCGCGCACGCCGATGGCTTTAACTGAATTCGGATTCGCCGCAAGCGCGCGATCAACGGCTTTGCGAGCGCCGTCAGGGTTATCTGATTCAAGCTCCAGCCACGCCTGCGTCGCAAGAGCATCGGCGTGATTTGGATTGACCGTGATGGCGTGAGCGATGACGGCGGGCGGGTCTTCGTCAACTATATTGCCGGAGCCTTTTTTGCGAGGGTCGCTGACTGCGTACTGCTTGCACTCTGCAAGCCCCGCGAGCGCGCGCGTCGAGTTCGGATTGATCTTGAGCGCGTCTTCAAAAAGACTGAGCGCATCGCCATATGCGTATTTCTCGTTCAACAACTCGCCCTGCGCGATGAAGGCTTCTGCGTATGTTTCATCGGCGTTGCGGGCATCAATGAACAACTCGTTTGCGTCTTTGAACCGCTCAAGCAGCACGAGCCCTTCGGCTATAGGGGTCAACTCTTCGGCTGTTTTGGGCGAGTTCGCGTTGTAATATTGTACGAGCTTTTCAAGCGCCGTCTGCGATTCGGCTTCTTTGCCTTGAGCGCGAAGCGCGCGAGCAAGGCCCAGCGCAGCTCGCAACAAAACAGCGCCTTTGCCGTCTCGCGTGGCGCGTTCAAATTCCGTCGCAGCATCATTGTAACGGCCCGTTTCAAAATAAACGTCACCGAGCGCCGCTCTGAGCGATCCGTCATTTGGTCGCGTGTTCAGATACTCTTTCGTCTTGCTTTCAGCCGTCGAGTAATTGCCCGTTTCGATGAGCGTGCGGACGAGTCCGTCCTGCGCCTGCTCGTCTTTCGGATTCTTCGCAAGCAGCGCGGTGAATATCGCGCCAGCCTCCTTGTAGCTTCCGTGCTTGAGCAGATCGCGCCCGCGTTCAATGGTTACTTCCTGAGCCGCGCCTGTGTTGAACGCACAGTTTAGAAAGAAAAACAGAGTAAGGAATGCCAGATGTTTCATACTTGCTCTTAATACTGTCAACGCCGGTCAGCAGCGTATGTTCCTGCTATCGCTTCTGTTTCGACTTGATTGTTTGACTGACTGTCGCAAGCTGCACCAGCAAGTCTTCAAGCTGGCGGTCGTAATCATCTTGCTTCATCTCAGACTTGCGCGCTTTCAGTTTTTCGATCTCTTCTTCGAGCCGTTGCCGCTCTTTGATCAGCTTTGCAAGCTCTGCGTCGCCAGCCGCTTCTTCGATTGTTTTCGAGTCGAGATAAAATATCTTTGCAATCGCCCCGTCGCCAGCGGTCGCTTCTTCGTGGCCTGTGCCGTCGCCGTTGTCGTCAATCAATGCGTGTTCAGTTGCGAGACGGTTCTTCTGCTTATACCAATCGCCTGTGAGTTTGGTTGCATAATTGAAGGCTTCGAGCACAGAGACGCGCCCGTTTTTGTCCGCGTCCGCTTCGTCATTCATCATCGCGGCAATGAAATTTTCTGCGAAGATTGTCGCGTTCTGTTCGTTGCCGCTGCGCGTTGCCGTAATCACGATGCGGCCTTGAGCCGAGAGCGGCTTTACGAATTCGCCGGATGAGCTGGCGCTGTTGATAAAGATGACTCGACGCGTCGGAAGCGCGGCGACAAGCGCGGCGTAATCTTTCGCCGTCAGGTCCGGGCCCACAAGATTGAACTTCGCCTGCTGCGTGTCGAAAGAGCCGTGCCCGATCAACATCACAAAGACTGTGCTATCGCCATTCGCCGCCGCCTTGATTGCGCCGAATGATTTGCGCGCTTCTTCAGCCGTCGCCCGTTGAGATTTAATCGCGTCGGTTTCGCGCGCACCGTTTTCAGGCCCGCTATTTATTGCCTCTGTCAGCAGGTAAACATTCTTCTCATCAAACCCCAGCCGATTCGTCAGCGCGTCGTAGAGATGCGCGGCCTGTTCGGTGAATTTTTTTGTATAGGCTTCTTCGCCGCCTACGCCCGCGATGACGATTGCGAACTTGTTAGGGTCAATCGTCGCGCGCGGTTTCTTTTGAGCGACGGGTTTCGATTGAGCGTCGCTTTGATTCGCGTTGCTCTGCTGAGGATTCGACGCCGCGCCGCATGACGCGAGCGCGAAACAGAAGGCCAGTAATGGGGATGTCAGTGTATTTGGTCGCATCTGTTTACCTGAACGTTTCTATGCCAGCCCTTTGCGCTTGCGAATAAACCACTCGCCTGCGGCCAGCGCTATCATGAGAAGAAAATTGATCGGCATGTCCCAGAGGTCTTTCGTTTCGCGAATCGTGCCCGCGCCCTCTGAATGCGTGAGGTCTTCGATCAAATCATCGGCTCTAGGCAACTGGTAATACTGCCCGCCCGTGTCTGCTGATATGCGTTTCAGCAATTCACGATTTTGCCGAGCGTCGCGCGCTTCGCGGTTCAACGGCCCGACTATGAAACTGGTCTGCGCGGTTTCAAGGGAAGCAGCTTGTTTTCCGTCAGCGGTTCGACGCGCCGAAATTTCAACTCGGTATGTGCCATCTTCATCAGGATTGAACGCCGCCGCGTAACCGTCGAATCCGCCTTCTGATGTTTGCTTCAGGCTAACGTCTATCGAGCGGCCCGACGGCGTTACGACGCGCGCCGTCACCTGCGCGTTATTGACGTTGACGTATTTTTCATCAGCGACTTCTGCGCGTATTCGCACAGCTTCGTTCTTGCCATAAAAAGTTCGCTCGGTCGAAGCTTCTACGGGATGGCGCACTGCGTCAACAGTGTATCGCAAGAGGCTTCGCCAGAAGGTCTCGAAAGATTTGTCTTTCGATTCCATCATCATTCGCCATCGCCAAGTGTCTGCGGCCATCAATGCGAGCGTGCGGCCTCGCCCGTATCTTTCTTCGACAAGCAGAGGCGCGGTCACGTTGCGATTCTTCGTGTTGCGCGCTTCTAAAATCACAGTCGCGCCCGGCTTCGTCTCCATAATAACTTCGGGCAGGGTGAGCGCGGGCATCTGCTCCCACGCCTTCGCGTTTGCTTCCGGCTGGTCTGCGAGCCGCGCAGCCGGATGATCGCGCCCACGGTCTGCGGGCGCGGCTTTGAAAGTTTGGCTTTCGGCAGTCGAAGCGTTGCCGTTGATATAAACGGGCAGCAGGTCTGCCAGAGGAGTGTTGCCGTAGCCGCCCGCGTTGAATGATTTTG
>DATEKX010000453.1:0-8994 GCA_035277165.1 Blastocatellia bacterium
AGGCTAAGGGGGAGCGTCCACTTTCCCCCTCGCTTTCACTCACAATTACACTGGAGTCACTATACAACAGGTCTTGCAAAAATAATCATTGCAAATAGATTGTGCTTTTTGCTGCCTATTGAGGCGATTTATGGGTCGCGCCTGTTGCCGCTACCGGAGACTCCTCCGAACAGGCATGAGCTTCCAAAATCGCAGAAAGAGAGTGCTGCACGAAGTCTACTCTAATCTGACTACTCGTCAGGCTCTGGCGCAGTCCGCCCACGGCGAATTCTATGTTCGGAAGTATCGAGCCGTCTCGCCGCTGAATCACAAGACGATCAAGAAATCTAAGCCCGCGCGTGAACGAATCAACATAAAGTTTATGGCGCGCGGCATCAGTTAAGGCCGCAGCTATTCTCATCGCAGCCCCGATGCCTTCCAGATAAAGCGCCGTCGTATAACCCGGCGTGTCTGATTGATGGCCGTTGATGAATGCTCCGGTTTTTTCCTGCTGATATTCGAGCACCCAATCGCCTATTTCAAAAACGAAATCAGCAAAAAGAGGCTCACCCGTCACGCGCCACCACTCGCCGAATGCCTGCATCAACCACGAAACCTGCCCGAAATCGCGTTTGTGGCGAAAGCGATGCTTGTAATAAGAAAAAGCTCTGTAAAGTTTTTTCTCGTCAACACTACCGACACCAGCCCCGTGCGCCACGCCGAGAGCTAAAATCACCTGCCCCGGAAAATAATCCTGAAACGGGTCTCGGTCGGCTGCCGGTGGACGGTGAGTAATGATGCGACCGTGCGAGTTTATGCTCGACCACAGCGTTTCCGATAATCTCCCGGCGAACGCTCGGCGGGCATCCGATTCGGGAAGCTGACAAAGCGCCAGCAACAGGAATGAAACTTCCGCGACCGTCGCTTCGTCATCGCCCGCTTCAAGCCAGCATCCGTGCTCTGTATCTCGAACAGCTTTCAAGAGGCGATCAATTATCTTGCTCGACACGTCTTTGAGCGCCGGTTCGCCCAACACTCTGTGAGCGCGGGCCATAACCCATGCCGCGTGAGCGAGCCTCGGCGTAGAGATTCCGCGATAGAGCTTGTTTTGAAAAGGCTCATACTGTAAATACAACGAGCCGTCTTCTTCCTGCTGCCTGACCAGATAATCTGCGTGCAGCCGCGCGAGGCGACTGATCATTTCTTCAAGAGAGCTTGACTGCAGCGCGGGCGGAAATCCGCCTTCAAGTTTCCTTGCTCCTTCCACATCGGCAAGCCACGTAGCACAATCGAACCGGCACCAGTTGTAAGGCGGCCTGGTGATTCCTGCTTTGTCTATCAGTTCTGCTACGAACTCTGCAGGATTAAGATTGTGGGTTACTGCTACGAAAGGCAGCAGCAATCCCACGCGCTTGCCTTGATAGACCATGAGCGCTTGCTGGCCGTGACGAACAGGCCGCATCACTTCTTCCGGCGAGTACTGGCCGAGATTCAGCGGATTATAGAGAAACGATACGGAGACAGCCACGCGAGCAGGTTCTTGCGGAGAGAACTCGACCGCAAATCTTTCATCACCGAGCGCCGCCAGGGCGAGCTTTCTGACATCCTCATCCAGATTGCGAACGACCGAACCCACGCAGCCCCGAAGCTGGCCGTGCAAGTAGATCGAAACGTATATGGAATCCAACTCTGGCGGAAGCAGGTCAGCCGCGAGCGCTGATGTAGTCTCTTCTGATTGGAACAAATGAGCTACAACAATATCGCGCGCTCGTTCTGCCACCGGGCCGCAAACCGCCGTGTCCTCGTGCCAGGTTGTTTGACTCGCGACCGGAACGCCCGACGGTTGCCAGACGGCTTCGGGCTCGACGGCTTTGACGACTTCGTGACGATAGATAACGTAAGGCTCGAATGAAATCAGTTCTCCGTTTTTCTTGCGCGCGTGTTGGAACTGTTGCCACTCGTTGGCTATGCCCGGCATCCTGGGCAAAGCGCCGCCCATGCGCGAAGGGCGTTCCCGGCTGCAAACCACAATTCCATATCGGTCGTTATCAAGCTGCCCGACTGTGCACTGTTCGAGGGCCGAGAAAAAAGTGACAGCTATATGGCTGCTTTCTATCATCTCGATGCCTTCGGTTGATTTCGGCAGACTGTGAGCAGTTCTCAAACATGCCCTGACAACATCCTCTGCGGCAGACCATCTTTCTTCTCCCGGAAAATGCCAGAAGCCATCGCGCGAATGCCTCTCGTGAATATTACTTTTGGAGCGAATGCTCACCCACGCGCCTCCTGCCGAGTCGTATTCCCCGTCGAGTTTTTCAGGCGGGAGAAGCAGTTCGCCCGATGTCAGGTACTCAAGCAAAACAGTCCGAGCAAGCACGGCGGGGTGCAGTCTTTCGGGCGCTCGTTTCTGGCTCCACTCGAATTCGGGGAACCACTTTGAAGGATTGCGAAGAGGAACCTGCTCGCCCTCCATGTTGGTCATGAAGTCTTCCCAGATGTCGTAGACGGCTTCGACGTGATAGCCTCGCTCCTGCATCAAGGCATAGCCGCCGTACCAGCCGAATCGCACAAGGCAAACTCCGCCTTCTACTCTGAGGCCCGCTTCTTCAAGCACCTTACAGCCTTCTTCCATAGACATGCCGGAACTGGTCGAATCGTCAATCAAGATAGTCGGCTCGTCCGGGTCAATCGGGCCTTCGATCAGTTTCAGCGAGCCATGTTTTTTTCGCTCTTTACGAACGAGCAATCCGTGATAGCGTCCTCCTGATTGCAATATGCAAGACTGCACGATGGGAACCGCTGTCAGGCCATAAGTCGCAATCTGTTTCCCGTCAAAATGTTTGAGAAGTTCGAGCAAGCACGCCCCGGCCAGTTCCGCCCCTCTCGGCGTGAGCGTCACAGCTAAAGAGTTGAGCATCCATCTTGCCGATGAGCCGTCGCGCGACAGCACAGGCTGAGTCGGCGTGCGATAAAGAATTCCGCGATGGATTAGAAGTTCCAGAAGCTCTCTTCTGTCGGAATGGAATTGATCGGGCAATGAAGATAGAACAGTGGATAAAGCTTGGCGCAATCAAACCCCCTGAAAAGATGAGCCGAGCGCAATGCTTATTCGACCGAAGTGGCGCGCTCGGACTCTGTGTTGTTACAGATACCGATTCTCTGGCAAAGCCAAACTGAGATAGCGATTGTCGAGATGTATTATCAGGTCTTTGTCCACGAACTCATCAAGCGCGCCCTCAATCCACGGCTCGCCGTTAAACTGATTTTCGATGTCGCTTCTGGTTCGGCCATCCGCGCAATATTCATACAGGGCCGCAGCGCCGTCTGCGAACTGGAAAGAGCGCGCAGGTCGCTTTCGCCCATCCTGTATGAGTATGCTCGCCCACGCTTTTCGATATCGAAGGTAGGGGCGATAAGATTGCCGCCAGCTTTCCTGCCAATAAGCGACCCGGCTGAAAAGCTCTTCGTATTGCGAATCTTCAACCGTGTTGTCCATCTTGTGATCGAAGTAGTAAGAGACTCGCCGCAAATCGAATCGGTCTTTCGGAAAGATGAATTCGTAGCAGGCGGCAGGGCGCAAGCGACTGATCGATTGCGTCCCCGGCTCTTCAAACATCGGAGAGCCTCGGTCAGCGCGCGCTTTGACAATTGCGTAAGGCGGCTGCAAGTGGGTTATCTTTGAAACAATCAGGCTTTGCAAAGCATAATCTTCGGGCGTTTCTCCGGGAAACCGAACCAGAATGTTGTAAAAATTATGGATGTCGTAATATGTAGTCCACTTTATCAATTCAAGATTTCTGAGGCCGGTCGTGTGCTTTCTCATGATCTTCAGGATATTGGTGGAAAAGCTCTCAACACCCGGCTGCACAGAAAACAATCCGCCCTTTCGCATCTCGCGCAGTTGCGCGCGCGAAAGGCTCGGACGAATTTCGTAATGGAGTCGAAAATCGGTCTTCGCTTCGGCAAGCCGCCCGAATAATTCTGCCGTGTACTCTGGAGCCAGAATATTATCAATCGCGTTGAAGTGAAATATTTTGTACCGTTTCGACAGCGCTTCAAGTTGACCGACTACGTTATCCGCATCCTTCGCTCTGAACTCCATCCCGGAACGGTTCAGACCGCAGAAGGTGCAATGATTCTTCATGCCCCACCAGCAACCGCGCGCAGTCTCAAGCGGGAGCAGCACTTCTCTGGCATCTTCAAATTTCTCGTATCCGCCTTCATTACGCGCATAGAAGTACTCATCGAAATCTGGAACAGGGGTCGAATTCATATCGCTGAAATTAGGCGCGCGTCCGGCATAGTTAACTTGATTTTGATCTCGCCACATGACGCCTCGCAGTCCCGTCATGGATTCGCCTTTATACAGTCGGCGAACCATTTCAGGAAAACTCAACTCGGCATCGCCGCAGTGGACATAATCTATCTGCGGGCAATTGCGCATGATTTCATCAGCAATGTCATCTTCAAATCCTGCGCCGCCCATGATGATAGGGATGTGGGGGTAACGATCTTTGAGCGCGCGGGCGAGCCCCACGCTCGCAAGCATCTGCTGGAAGACTACTGAAAAACCTATCAAGCCGAAGCGATTCCAATCTATCGAGTTCACGCAGAAATCAATAAACGACATAGCCGCTTCTTTGCGCACTCGCTTGATGTCGCGGGTAGTGCAGCCAGCCCTTTCACAGATGGCTCGAAATACTCGCTCGTAACGCTCGAAATACTCATCCCTGTCGGCATCGAGTTCGTCGCCGAACGCGGCTTTAGTCCATATCCATTCACCAACCATGCTCGGCCACACATCGGCAATAGCTTCATTGATTCGCCACCCGATATGCGAGCCGAAATACATGAACAGCGAGAAAGGTTGAGCGGGTATCCCTGCACGCTCAAGCGTTGGCTTCAGCAAGCCGAGCTGAAAGGAAGGGAAGCGTGCCGAAAGAGTCGGCATGCTTACTAAGGCGACAGGTTTGAGTTTATTATGCATGATAACCCCTTCGGCAGGGACACTCATCAGGAATAACTCAAGCTCAACAACAAGAAGCAGAGTTATTCCTGATTGAAAGCGTTCGGAATTATTCGGGCCGCATCTCAGGCTAGATAAAAACCAGACTTCAAGCCGAACCAGATACTACGCCCGCAGAGTTGTTCGTCCACTCATCTATTTTTTGGGATGAGTTTCCGGCGCAACCTCCGTTATGACTTCGGGCTTTGGTTTAGGATAAGTCTCAGGCGCGACCTCGGTTATGACCTCAGGCGCGGGCTTCTTTTTGACATCAGGCGCGATTTCCGCAACGACTTCGGGCTTGATTTCGGGTCTGATTTCGGGCGCGATTTCAGTTATAACCTCAGGCTTTGGCTTTTTCTTAGCGTCGGGTGCGACTTCGGGCGCGACTTCGGTCACAACTTCGGGTTTGATCTCCGGTGCAATCTCAGTCACAACTTCGGGTTTGATCTCCGGCGCAATCTCAGTCACAACTTCAGGTTTGATCTCCGGCGCAATTTCGGTCACAACTTCGGGTTTAATTTCCGGCGCAATTTCGGTCACGACTTCAGGTTTGATTTCAGGTTTGATTTCAGGTGCGATCTCGACCACAATCTCCGGTTTGATCTCCGGCGCAACCTCTGTGACGACTTCTGGTCTTGGTCTTTTAGGCGGCGCGGATTCCGGCGCAATTTCGGTCACAACTTCGGGTTTGGTCTCAGGCGCAACTTCGGTCACAACTTCCGGGCGTATTTTTGATTTGTCTGTGAGATAGACTTCGCGCGCGGGGTCAAAGACGATTTCAGGACGCGCACTTGGAAGAGTCGTACCAGAAGATGCTTGATATTGATGGGTTTCTTTCATTTGTTGTCCTCCTCGTGATGGGACGAGCTTTCGAGCATCAAAGCAGTGAAAACTCGTATTATTTTACTACTTGAATTAGGTGAAAGGTTGTTTGCATCAAATCGAGATGCACGGGCAGAGAGCATTTGATTCCTTAAACACCCGAATCCTAAATAAGGTGCAAAGAACAAATAACAATCGTTTATGTACGATAAGCCAACCTGTAACAGGGAGTCAAGATCACAAAATATTCTTCGGCGATTTTGCCCATTTTTGCGCTATAAATTATTGCTATCAGGTGTGAGAAACCAGCCACTTATGGTCAGCCTTGCTTTGTCTCCTGCGCCTGCTTTGACAGGGCTGATGAAATGTTCTGTCTTTGCAGTGACATCGAATATAATCAGACTATTATGCTCCGGGCTGACTTCGAGGACATTCCCAGCCGAATCAGTCAAGTGAAGTATGCCTCCGAAATCAGGCTCCCATTGCGGTGAAAGATAGAACACAAAACTGAGGCGCTTATCTTTGACATCATCAGTGTGTAGGCTTAGAAAATCTCCCACCCTGTACGAATAAGCGTTCACAAGCGGAACCGGGCCAAGTTCAATTCCAGAAACCTTTTCAAAGTATGATCTGAAATCATCGCCTTTCAGAGCAGCGACAAAATGTCTGAACATCGACAGGTTCAAGCTGAAGCGATACCGTTCCAGCGCGCCTGTAATTTCACTGAATCTATAAAATCTGCTTTGCGGGTCTGCTTCGAGCCAAACCTGTTCGCTAATGTCAGGGACATTGCCATGCCTGTTCGCATTTGAATAAAGGCCGTAGCTTATAGTGAAGGCTGCTTCATATGTCAGAAAGTGACTGAGGCTTTCAGCAACTTCGTTGAGTAAGAACTGTTTGATCACCAGCATGCGAGACGGATGAGAAGTGAAAAACTGATGATGATTTTTAATGGCCTCGCTTCGCAGGTGATGGGACTGAATCCATGAATTTAGAGAAGCTTGATCGCTCATCAACATGCCGTCTCCTCGTCATTTAAAATGCGAGCAAGCATTCTGCCTTGTCAAGCGAATTTGTAATATTGCTATCCTATGATTTTCTACGCATCATCAGGTTGAATTTCGCTGCTCGCGGCGGTACAACTCCTCTCCGTTACTTAGCGGCTTAGGAGATATAATGATGACGATGAATTCAATCCCCGATCACCTCACAACGCCCGGCGACGCCCGAACTGCGCCGTCGCTTAAACGATCTGTCATAACGGGCGCAATCGGCTTCTGTTTAGTGAGCCTGTGCGTCTTTGCGACAGTAGCCTTTGCCCAAAATTGGATGTACAAACATCTGAGCGTATACGGCGCTTACCTCGTCTGGATAGCCCTTTTCATACTGCTCGGAGGCAAAGCCCTCAGCCCGCTTGTAATCGGCCCGCGCCGCCCGTGGAGATTTTATGCGCTGTTCGGCGCGGCTTTTTTCGCATACGGAATCAGTTGGATGGAAGCCTACTTCACTCTTCCGAATACTAAAGGCGAGTGGATAGGGTCTTTGGCGGGGTCTGTTTCGATGGCGCTGGTATTTGCGGCGGGGTTCAAGGCTCTGCGATCTACGCTTGTTTTATCCGCAGTGCTTTTCGTTGCAAATTCCATCGGATACTTTGGCGGTCTGATCTTTTATTCTCCGTTAGGCGAGGTAACGGGGCTGCTCGTTTGGGGAGCCTTTTACGGTTTGTGTCTGGGAGCAGGTCTTGGCGCTGTTATCTACATCGCCCAATCGCAACGCAGGCGCGGACAAAACAATCTGGACGGCTGATGAGCAAGGGCGAGTTTTTAACAAGATTTACAATCTGGGTTACCCTCGCTGGATATTTTATCGGGGTCGCTGTCTTTGGCCTGTCGCGCCAGAGACAGAACTGGGAGCGGACGGCGAGGCTGGCCTGGACAGTCGCCTGCATAAGCCTGCTCGCTCATGTAGCCTCCGCTTTTCACTTCTATCACGGGTGGAGCCAGATGGCAGCCTATCAGGAAACATCGCGTCAAACTGCCGAAGTCGTCGGCCTTAATTGGGGCGGAGGGATTTACATCAACTATATCCTTGTGATCGGTTGGGTCATGGATTGTATCTGGTGGTGGCTCGACTCAGACGGCTACCGTCGCCGCCCGCAACTATTAGCGGCAATTTGGCAGGCATTCTTGATCTTTATGATCTTCAACGCTACGGTCGTCTTTAAGACAGGCCCGCTGCGATGGTTGGGGCTGGCGATGTGTTTGGCGCTCGGCGTCCTGTGGCTGTACACTTCGCAGGAGAATTTGAAAGAGTTATAGAAGGCTAAAGTAATGCATTCATCGAACACTGATTCAGCCGATCTTGTGATTCGCCCCACCCGATTACCCTTCTATTACGGATGGGTAAACGTAGCGGTCGCGGCGGCGGCGATGGTCGGAACTCTCCCCGGTCGCACGCAAGGACTTGGACTGATCACCGAACCACTGCTGAAAGATTTACAAATTGATCGCGTGTTTTTTGCTCAAATCAACCTCTGGGCAACCTTGATCGGCGCGCTCTTTTGCGTCGGCGTCGGACGCCTTATTGATCGGTTCGGCAGTCGAGCCGTGCTGACTTGTATATCGCTTATGCTTGGAGTGGTCGTCTTGTTGATGAGCGGCGCAAAGGGAGTGTTCTTGCTCGCCTTGCTGATTACGCTTACGCGCGGACTGGGGCAGAGCGCGCTTTCCGTGGTCAGTATTACGATAGTCGGTCAGTGGTTTGTGCGGAGGGTCAACCTCGCGATGGCTGTCTACACCGTAATGTTGAGCGTGGGCTTTATGATAGCGTTCCCGGTCGTAGGGGCGGTAGTAGTAAGCAGCGGTTGGCGAGCGGCATGGGCGGGAGTCGGCGGCGCATTGTTGCTGGCTCTGGTTCCGGCAGCGTGGTTGTTGGTGCGGCGCACGCCCGAAGCTTGCGGCCTTTCAACTGATGGCGAGATGCGAGCGAAAGCTGAACCTGAAAATGCGAAAACCGGCTATACGCTTTTGGCGGCTATGGCTACGCCAGCGTTCTGGGTTTTTGCGCTGTCGAGTTCCGTTTACGGTCTGATTGCTTCCGGCATCGCGTTGTTTAATGAATCAATTCTGGCCGAGCGAGGTTTCGATGCGTACACATATCATCGCAGCCTTGTGATCATCGCGCTG
>DATEKX010000454.1:0-2763 GCA_035277165.1 Blastocatellia bacterium
GGCAGCATATAGCCCACATCCGAGGATGTGGGCTATATGCTGCCATTGCGCATAAGCCGTGAAACGGGCGGCAGAGATCGTGCCGCTGCCGCCCGTTCCACGGGCTTATGCAAGATTGTCAACCGCCATCCCCACATCTAAGGATGTGGGCTAGATGCTGACACCCGCGCAGCGGGTTATTTCAAATCACGCTCTCAGTTTGAGATTTGAAATTCAATATTTAGTAAGCCACACTCTGAAGGCCAGCGCGTCGCCTTGAGTCGCTAGCAATTCAGTAACAAATCTCGGATCGCTTTCTAATCCCTTACGCCAGTTTGAAGTAGTGATGACGATGAGGCTCGATTCATTGCGAAGCGCGTCAGCCAGTATGTCTTCACTAAGCGCGTTGAGAATATCGCTATCCGCGCCGCCGCAAAGCACACGACCTTCGGCATAAAAGACCGGCGCGAATTCTTTCTTGATGAAGAACGTGATTCGCTCTGCTGGCCTGAGCGCGGCGGCGGCTTCCAGTGAAAGTGATTTCAAGGTCAACTTATCGCTGAGTGTTGGCAGCAGCAAAATCGCCGCTCCAAGAACAAGACTTAACATCACTCCCGCCGCGCTCATTACAAAAATCTGTCTTCTTTTTTTGGCGAGCACGGCAACAGCTATTGCAGCGAACGCCAACGGCAAGCCGAAAAAGATTGAATGCCATCCGCTTGCGCCGATTTGTTCGCGCGTTAAATAAACGACAAAGCCTGCTCCGATCGTTAAAAGCAGTAAGGCAGTTAACCACACGGCTGCGGTCAACAAGCCGCTGCGCTCGCCCTTGATGAATCGCTCAAGCTCTGCGCCGATTATGATTGCGAGCGCGGGAAAGATCGGCAAGATGTAGCCGGGCAGTTTCGACCCCGATGCCGAAAAGAACAAAAGCGGAACTGCGACCCATATCCATGCAAACACGAGCAGCGCATCAAGTCTATGGCTTCCGGGCTTGAGCGATTTGAGCCGCGCCGCTGCAGGCATCAGGAAAAACGACCAGGGCGCGATGCCTGCGATTGCGATTACGAAGAAAAAATAGAACGGCTGCGGATGTCCGAATTCATTCGACGTATAGCGTTGAAAATGATGCCGGATAAAGAACTCTTCGATAAAGCCCCAGCCATGCCTGAACGTGACTGGCGCGTACCACATGCCTGCTATTATCAGAAAGACTGCTATGCCTATCAAAGCTTCCCGCCATCGGATGAATTGCGGTTGTCTCATCACTGCGAAATAGACGGCAAAGATTGCGGCCACAAGCGCGATGCCTACAAGACCTTTGGCGAGCACAGCCGCGCCCATTGCCGCAAAACATAAAATCCAGTGCGCGGTTCGCGCCCGCCCGCTCGCTGTCGCTGCGAGATACCCTGAGAGCAGAGCCACGCTCATCGCCGCCGTAAGCAATATGTCCGGCGTAGCGACTCGCGCGTAAGCTATGACCAGCCCGCTCGTCATAAACGCAATCGAAGCGGCAAAGGCCAGGCGCTCACATACTGCGCGCTTCAATCCGTAGTAGACAAACATCATCGTCAAGATTGCAGCAACGACCGACGGAAAGCGCGCGGCAAATTCGCTAACGCCGAACAGGTGATAAGACGCGGCAGCCAGCCAGTACAACAGCACGGGCTTTTCAAACCACAGACAATCACATAGTCGCGGAGAGACGTAATCGCCGGTCGCAAACATCTCGCGCGCCACTTCCGAATATCGCGGCTCATCCGGGCCAACGAGCGCGAGGCGTCCTAATCCAAAAGAGAAGATGATGACGGCAAACAGAGTGAGGGCGAGCAAAGTATATAGCCGTTGCTTGGCAGCGCGTGATGGTTCCACTATCATTTCTGCTTTGTCAGTGTGTGTTGACGGTTCAGTGTAGGCAGTCGTTAAGATTGGGTCAAGGAAAGAAAGGCAAAAGTAAAGATGATTAGAGTTGGCGTGATAGGCGCTGGTCACTTCGGGCGCGAGCACGCGCGCATCTATTCGCAAAGCGACGGCGCGCAACTGGTCGCAGTCTGCGACATTGACGAATCGCATGGAAAGCCTGTGGCTGATAGTTGCGGCGCAGAGTTCTTTTCCGACTACAGAGAAATGATCGGGAAAGTGGATGCGGTGAGTCTTGCCGTCCCGACTGTTGCGCACGCGGAAATAGCCTGCGAGTTGCTCGCCGCGCGCATAGCAGTTCTGGTTGAAAAGCCTATTGCTCGCACGCTCGAAGAAGCCGACGAGATGATTCGCGCAGCAGAGCGCGCCAACACGATTCTTCAGGTCGGACATCTCGAACGATTCAACCCGGCAGTGATTGCCGCCCGCCTGATCGCAACTCAGCCGCGATTTTTTGAAGCGCACCGCCTGAGCGTCTTCACGCCACGCAGCCTCGACATAGATGTAGTGATGGACTTGATGATTCACGACATCGACGTGGTCTTGTCATTCGTTGAAAGCGAAGTGCTGGAAGTGCGAGCAGCAGGCGTGCCGATTCTCACGCCGCGAATTGATATTGCGAATGCGCGCATCGAATTTCAAAACGGCTCGGTGGTCAACCTTACGGCAAGCCGCGTCTCGTCTGAGCGCGTGCGAAAGCTCAGGTTCTTTCAACCGCACGAATACGTTTCGGTTGATTATTCGGCGCAGGAGGCCGCCACAGTAGCAGTGAAGCCCGATAGAACCGGCAAGCTGTCATTCGACAGTCAATTGCTTGCGGTCGAGCGCGACGAACCGTTGCGGCTCGAAACGCAGTCGTTTCTT
>DATEKX010000455.1:0-3833 GCA_035277165.1 Blastocatellia bacterium
TACCCATATCTGACGATATGGGCTACGATCTGACACCCGCTTCGCGGGTTATGTATGGGCTGGCGACTGATACCGATTCAATGCAGGCATTTCAAAACAGACGCTTAGAGGCGGGCCAATCCCGCCTCTAAGCCATTTAGAGACGACGTGAAAGTTTTAGTCACAGGCGGCACGGGATTTGTCGGTTCACACCTCGTTCGTTGTTTGCTTGAACGAGGCGCAGAGGTGCGCTGCCTGATCAGACCTTCGAGCCGATTAGATAATCTCGAAAACTTGCCTGTTGAATTCGCTCACGGCGATCTGCGCGACCATGATTCTTTAAGACAAGCGATGCGCGGCGCAAACGTTGTCTATCACTGCGCGGCTGATTATCGCCTGTGGTGCGCCGACCCGCGCGAGATGTACGAAAGCAATGTGGGAGGTTCGCGCAACGTGATGCAGGCAGCTTTCGATGAATCGGTCGAGCGCGTCGTTTATACAAGCACGGTCGGAGCCTTGGGCTTAAACGATGATGCCCGCCCTGCCAATGAAGAGACGCCCGTGACGATTGATGACATGATCGGCCACTACAAGCGCAGTAAATACATGGCCGAAGAAGAAGTGAGAAGCTGGGTCGCGCGCGGGCTTCCGGTTGTCATCGTGAATCCTTCGACGCCCGTTGGCGAACTCGACATCAAACCGACGCCGACTGGGAAAATAATCGTGGACTTTCTCAAAGGCAAAATGTTCGGCTACGTAGACACAGGAATGAATCTGATAGACGTTCGCGATTGCGCCGAAGGGCATGTGCTCGCAGCCGAGCGCGGCAGAATTGGCGAGCGATATATCCTTGGCGGCTTCAATCTGACGCTCAAAGAGATGTTCGATTCACTCGCTCGCGTGACTCGCGTCCGGTCGCCCAGGACAAGAGTGCCGCACTGGGTAGCCGAAACCTATGCGCGAGTTGAAAACCTCTGGTCTATCAACATTGCCCGTCGCGCGCCGGAAGTTCCGCTTGAAAGCGTGCGAATGTCGCGCCACAAGATGTGGTTCGATTCCGCGAAAGCTGTCAATGAACTTGGCTTGCCTCAAAGCCCAATCGAACATGCGCTCGCTCGCGCCGTTGAATGGTTTCAAGAGCATGGCTACACAAATCGTTGAAACGGAATCAACCCCTGTGCTTGTGATTGCCGCGCTCGGGCGCGAGCTTGCTCCGCTTGCGCGTCGGTCTCATGCCGGTCTCGCGTTGATTGAAACGGGCGAAGGCCCGCGCAACGCAAGCCGCGTTTTGCGATCCTGGCTCGAAAAGAAAAGCGCGCGAGCCGTGATTAATATCGGATTTGCCGGTTCGCTTTCGCCTCTGCTTCAGATCGGCGACATCGTAATTGCCTGCGAAGTTCGCAGCCACGCCGAATCGTTCGATACGAGCGCTTCACAGCTTTTTCAACTTGCCGAGCGGATTCAAAATGCCCGCTCCGCCGTAGCTATCACAGTTGACGAAATTGTTTGCGAAGCGAAAGCGAAGCGGCGAATGGCCGAAAGTCTCGCTGTGAATGAAATCGGATGGGTGGACATGGAATCGGCGGCAATCGCTTCGGTGTGCAACAGTCTGGAAATTCCTTTTCTCATTGCTCGATCTATCAGCGATACGTTTGACGAAGACCTGCCGTTGGATTTCAACCGCTGCCGCACAAGCGACGGCAGAGTCAGTCCGCGCAAGGTCGTTCAGTCATTAATCCGGCGGCCTCGCGCGCTGAAAGGATTGATCGAATTGCAACGAAGGTCTGAAACGTGCGCCGAAAAATTGGCCGCGTTCATCAGCGAATTGCTGCCGCATATCACATAGAGGATATACTCATAAGATGAAAATAAAGGATCAGCGCCTTGCCGTTAAGCGCGCACGCACGGGACTGGGCTTGTTCGCGATGAAACGGATTCAAGCCAACAGGCGGATTATTGAATATATCGGCACACTTCTTATCGGCGAAGAACGAGAAAACGCACGCGGCAGATACCTGTTTGAAATTGATGAGAATCGCGTTATTGACGGCAGCACACGCAGCAATCTTGCGCGCTATATCAATCATTCGTGCGAGGCAAACTCAACAGAAATTATTTCCGGCAACAGTATATGGATATGGTCGCTGAGAGTTATCGAAGCCGGAGAAGAGATCACGCTCGACTACGGTAAAGAATATTTAGAACAGTTCATCAAGCCCGGAAACTGCAAGTGCGAAAAATGCGCTTCCCAATCTAGAAAGCCGTAATTTAACTGTTTGACTATAGTATAATCGCGCTTCGCTCAGGCCAGACTTTCAAAGACAGCAACATAATGAACCTTATTCTTCAATCGGCAGGTTTAATTTGCAAACTGTAAAAGAACCTTCATCACCGCGACAGCGTGGTCGCTTGCTGAAAATACTCGGCGTAGGCTTTGGGCTCGCCGTGATAATCGGAAACACCATCGGCGGCGGCATCCTTAGCACGCCCGGCAGCGTTGCCACTTATCTGCCAAACGCATGGCTGTTTATCGCTGTCTGGGTAGTTGGCGGAATCTATGCGTTGCTCGGAGTAGTCTCGGTCGCCGAACTTGGCACGATGCTGCCACGTTCAGGCGGGCAATATGTTTTCGCTCATCATGCCTTTGGCGATTACGCTGGCTTCGTAGTCGGATGGGTCGATTGGGTTTCGACGTGCGGAGCTTCTGCGTTCATCGCTCTGGTTGCTGCCGGGTACACGACTGTTTTGTTTCCCTCGCTCGGAGGGCGAGAAATCAGCATCGCGCTTGCAATCGTGATTGCGTTTGCGTTGCTGCAATGGCGCGGCATTCGATGGGGCAGCACGGCTCAGAACATCACCAGTCTGCTAAAGGCGCTGGCTTTTATGGTTTTGATTGTCGCCTGTTTCGCGCTCGGTGGCAAAGGCGCGACCGAACAACCAATTGCCGCTGCGACAGAATCGAGCACGCCGCTTTTCGCGGCGATTATACTCGCGCTTCAAGCGGTGATTTATACCTACGATGGATGGACTGGCGTAATCTATTTTTCCGAAGAAGTGCGCGACCCTGCGCGAGACATTCCTCGCTCGATGTTCGGCGGCGTGCTGTCGGTCATAGCGATTTACCTGCTCATCAATCTGGCTGTGATTTACGTTCTGCCGATTTCAGAAGTGGCGGGTAAAGACCTCGCTTTAGGCGCGGCGGCTCAAGTCATTTTTGGCGCGCACGGAGATCAAATTTTCCGCTCGCTTATGATCGTTTCGCTGTTGAGCGCGGTGAACGCATGTTACCTGATGGCAACCCGTGTGTTGTTTGCGATGAGTCGCGACGGGCTTTTTGCAAGCCATGTGGCGCAGGTCAACAAAGGCGGCACGCCTGCGCTTTCTCTTTTAATTAGCGCAATCATCACTGTGCTCTTCATTGTGACAGGTAGTATTGATCAAGTGCTGGCCGTCACAGCATTCTTTTTCGTGGCTAATTATACGGTTTCATTCGCGGCGGTATTTGCGCTCCGTCGGCGCGAGCCTGATCGTTTGCGGCCATATCGCGCGTGGGGCTACCCGTGGACTACCGGGCTGTCGCTTATAGGCTCGCTTGCTTTTCTGGCGGGCGCAGTTAAAGGGGATACAAAAAACAGCCTCTACGCGCTCGCGTTGCTCGCGGCGAGCTACCCGACTTTTCATTTGCTCAAACTGCTGGCAAGATCAAAAGGAGGCGTACATAGGGGAGACAGCGATGAGCAGTCCTGAGTTTTCATTCGATAAAAGATTAGAGAGAGCTTCAACACCTCCGTCCGAGTGGTACATAGACCCGTTAATCCTCGAACAGGAAAAAGCAAAAGTTTTTGCGCGCACGT
>DATEKX010000456.1:0-2523 GCA_035277165.1 Blastocatellia bacterium
TTACCAGTGCCTGTTACCTATAGCTTCGGTTTTCACTTCACTCGATGACCCGATCACCCGATCGCCCGATTTTCCTCATTCGTACCTCAACGCCACCATAGGATCGACCTTAGTCGCGCGGCGCGCAGGAATATAACTTGCCAGGCTAGCCACTCCTGTCAGCAGAACCGAAATGGCTATGAACGTCACAGCGTCAGTTGCGCTTACGCCGTAAAGCAAGCTCGACATCAGGCGAGTCAAACCCACTGCCGCGCCCAGTCCTACTGCCACGCCGATCAAAGTCAGCATCACGCCTTGCCCAACGACGAGCTTCATCACATCTTTGGAATTGGCTCCCAGAGCCATTCTTATGCCAATCTCGCGCGTGCGCTGCGTCACCGAATATGACATGACACCGTACAGCCCTACTGCCGCGAGCACTAGCGCCAATCCTCCGAATGTGCCCAACAGCAGCATGTTCAATCGCCCGGATGAGACGGACTCTGATACGATCTGATCCATCGTCTTGATTTTGTAAACAGGCAGGTCTTTGTCTATAGCCTGTATTTCGCTTCGTACGGCGGCGGTCATCGCTTCAGGCTCGTTCGTAGTGCGCACCACTATGGTCGCAAACGTCAGGCCCATCTGGTAATAAGGCCAGAACATCTCCGGCCTCGTTTCAACGTCCAGCGCCGCTTGCTTTACGTCTCCGACCACACCGACGACCGTGCGCCAGGGGCCATTGCCAACTGCCAATCGCTTTCCAATCGGGTCTTCGTCGGGCCAGTAACGACGCGCCATCTCCTGATTGATGATGGTCACTTCGGGCGCTTTCATCACATCACGCTCGTCGAAATCTCGCCCCGCTATTAACGGGATGTTCATTGTTTGAAAGTAGCCGGGGCTACTCACGTTGACGTTGGCATTGTACCCTTGTCCGGGAGGCTGCGGCGGGCGGCCTTCGATTCCGAAATAGCGCGAGCCGAATCCTCCGAATAAAGGTAATGCCGCGACTGTCGCAGATGATTTCACTCCGGGCAATGCTGAGATACGCTCTAGCGTCTGCTGGTAGAAAGATGTGACTTGCTGGTCTTCCTTATATTTAGAACTGGCAAGCGCGACGTTGACCGTAAGCACATTTTCAGAGTTGAATCCTGTGCCAATGCTGGTCAACCGCGTGAAGCTTTTGATCATCAGCCCGGCTGAAATCAGCAACACCAGACATATAGCGACCTCGGCAATGACGAAGAGACTACGAACGCGATTACGAGAGAAACTGGCGCTCGCGCTGCGCCCGCCTTCCTTGAGCGATTCATTGAGGTTGGGCTTTGATGTTTGAAGCGCCGGGATGATGCCGAATAGCAGCCCGGTCACAAATGACACGACAAGCGTAAAGGCGAGAACCGTAGTGTCAAGCTTGATCTCTTTCACGCGAGGAATGCTGTCAGCGCCTATGGCCAGCAGCAGGCTCAGCCCTTGCAGAGCTAAAAGCGTACCTATGAGGCCGCCTGCCAAAGCAAGCAGCACGCTTTCCGTCAATAACTGGCGAACGATGCGCCCTCGTCGTGCGCCGAGCGCAGTGCGGATGGCTATCTCTTTTTGTCTGGTTGACCCTCTTGCAAGCAACAGGTTGGCAATGTTGGCGCACGCAATCAAAAGTACAAGGGCGACTGCGCCTAGCAAAACAAAGAGCGCAGGCCGCGCGTTTGCTACGACCTCTTCATAAAGTTGAAAGACGTTAACGCCATGTCCTGTGTTGACCTGATATTGTTGCTCAAGATTGCTGGCAATCGTATTCATGTTCTCTTGCGCCTGTTCAAGCGTGACGCCTTGTTTAAGCCGAGCGGCTACGTTGAGGCTATGACCACCGCGATTGTTCAGTTCTTCTTGAGAAAGTGTGAGAGGAACCCATACTTCTGTGCGGCTGTTGGGAAAGATAAAGTCGGCAGGCATAACGCCGATAACTGTATAGCTTTGATCATTCAGCTTGACCGTCTTGCCCACAATGTCAGGGCTCGCGCCGAAGCGGCGTTGCCATACCCCATTGCTCAATATGACAACCGAGTCCTGACCGGGTTTGTCTTCATCATCTTGAAAGGCGCGGCCAATGCGCGGTTGCGCGCGCAAAATCTGGAACATGCTCGGAGATACGGCGGCTCCATCAATGCGCTCTGCTTCATCTCCGCCTGTGAGGTTGAATCCTCTGCCGACAAAGGCGGCCATGTCCTCGAAGACCTGATTTTGCGCTCTCCAATCAACGAAGTCAGGAGGCGACGCGGGATTGCGAACGCGCCCCAAAGCCGGTCGCTTCTCCCATACCAGAACGAGTTGTTCGGGTTGATCGAACGGCAGCGGGCGAAGCAGCACGGCATTGACTACGCTGAAGATCGCGCTGTTGGCTCCGATGCCAAGGGCAAGAGCAATCACCGCGATTGCAGTGAACCCCGGATTTTTGAACAGAGTGCGAACACCGTAGCGAATGTCTTGAAATAAACTCTCCATAAATCTCCCAATTAAGAATTACGAATTAAAAATTAAGAATCA
>DATEKX010000457.1:0-2638 GCA_035277165.1 Blastocatellia bacterium
GAAAAATCGTACCGCTCACGGCCAATGCCGTTGCCGCTTTTAACTTGTGCTGACATATCTCTCCTCGACTATATAGGCAAGAAAAGCTCGTAGCCGGTCACACGGATTCCAACTTTGTCCGGGAAGGTTGTCCACGCCAAACGGGGAAGTTGCGCGAGGAAAACTCAAAGTTAGAGTAATGAAGACCCACCGCAAGCTTATAAACTTTTGCAGACACGAATGCGAAGCACGGCTGGATACACAATCTCCAACCGCGAGCTTCGCGTGTTTTTGAGCGCAAAATAAACTTTATTATCGTCGCCGTCCCTAACGTCCTAAAACGTTATATTACACGTAAGCCGTTATCCTGGTCAAGCTCCTGACGACAGCGAGTAGAGCAAGCCCGCAGGCTTGCTCTACCGTCCCATTTTTCAAGACCTGAAACTACTTCAATTCAACAGTAGCGCCAGCGTCCGTGAGTTTCTTCTTGAGAGCTTCGGCTTCGTCCTTAGGAGCGGCTTCTTTGACCGCTTTGGGCGCGCCCTCAACAAGGTCTTTGGCTTCTTTCAAGCCGAGCGCTGTGATCTCGCGCACGACCTTGATGATGCCAATCTTCTTGCCCGGATCGGCCATGCCCGTAAGGATTACGTCGAACTCGTCCTTTTCTTCGACGGGCGCAGCCGCAGCCGCGCCAGCAGCCGGAGCAGCAGCAACGGCAGCCGCAGCAGCCGACACACCAAAGGTGTCTTCCATCAACTTGACCAACTGCGATGCTTCCAGCAGCGAGAGGTCTTTAATCTGATCAACTATTCCCTGAAGCTTATCTGTAGACATAACTATTCGTGTCCTCCTGAAAACTTTTGTCTAAGGTCGGCTACGCCGAGCTGAGTGCATCCCCGACTCGCGCGCCCGCTGCGCCGCTCCACTGACACTTTTGCAAAGCGGCGATTGATAATTGCGACAAATCAGGCATGGGCTTCCACAAACCCTGCCTGATTGAAACGTTATGCGCTCTCTTTTTGAGCGCGAACTTGATCTATGACGACCGCAAGATTGCGTGCCACGCCGCCAGTAACGACCGCCAACCGTTGCGCGCCGCTGTTGATCACGAACATGACCTTCGAGATCAACTCTTCTTTCGACGGCAGGTTCGAGAGCGCTTCGATGTCTTTGACTTCGATGACACGCCCTTCAACCACACCGGCCTTAAAAGAGAATACAGGGCTCTCTTTCGCCCACTTTGAAAGAACCTTGGCGAGCGTGACAGGGTCGTTTTGCGAAAGCGCTATGGCCGTCGCGCCTGTGAATTTGTCTTTGATCGGCTCCATCGGCGTGCCTTCGGCAGCGCGAATGGCGAGCGTGTTCTTCACGACGCGATAAGTCAGATTGGCCTGGCGCAATTCGCGGCGCAGTCTTTCATCGTCGCCTACCTTGATGCCCTGAAATCCAACCAGCAACGCATTAGGCGACTCCTGGAATTCCTTGCGGAGAACTTCAATATCCTGATCTTTCTGTGCTCTTGTCTTCACGATTCAACCCCCAGCCGATTTTGGATCTTGAATTGCCGAAACCCAAAACCTGAAATCCAAAATCTAAAATTCTGCGGTATTCAGCTTGATGCCAGGCCCCATCGTTGACGAGATCGTAGCATTTTTTACATACTTGCCTTTGGCCGCCGAAGGCTTTGCGCGCATCACCGCATCAATAAGCGATTTCGCGTTTTCAGTAAGCCTTACTGAATCAAAGCTTACTTTGCCCACGGGCGCGTGTATGACTCCGGTCTTGTCAACGCGAAACTCAACTTTACCGGCTTTGGTCTCGCGCACTGCGCGACCGACGTCAGCCGTGACAGTGCCGGTCTTAGGGTTAGGCATCAGCCCGCGCGGGCCAAGGATCTTTCCGAGCTGGCCGACCGCACGCATCATATCGGGCGTAGCAATGAGCGCATCGAAATCCAGCCAGCCGCCTTTGATGCGATTGACTATGTCATCGCCGCCGACTTCATCGGCTCCCGCTTCCTGCGCTTCCTGCGCTTTGTCGGGCGATGCGATAACGACGACCTTTTTCGTTTTGCCCAACCCGTGCGGAAGCACGACAGTGCCGCGCACCATCTGGTCGGCTTTGCGCGGATCAACTCCCAAAGTCATGTCAAGCTCGACCGTCTCGTCGAATTTCGCATAAGCGACCTTCTTGGCAAGCTCGACAGCCTCACTAACCGTATAGAGCCGGTCGCGTTCAATCTGTTCCGCAGCCGCTCTGTATTTCTTCCCTGCCATATTTTTTCTCCCAGGTAATTAACGTGGCTGGCTTTGACAGCCCTGCCACTCCCTCATTAATCGAATGAGCAGGCAGTTTCGCGCTTCGCTTTGCTGTGCCTTGAAACTGGCCGCAGGAGCCTATCCTGCGTCTTTCATCCAAGCAGCCTCGAACAAGCGAATTGAAACGGGAACCCGCCATCCGTTCGGACGACTAGTCTGTAACTTCAAGCCCCATGTTTCGGGCTGTTCCCTCAATCGTTCGCATCGCAGACTCGACCGAAGTCGTGTTCAGGTCGGGTAGCTTTGTGCGCGCGATCTCTTCAATCTGCTTGCGCGAGATGCGGCCTATCTTGTCGCGGTTGGGACGGGCCGAGCCTTTTTCAACGCCTGCGGCTTTCTTC